>JBAZCG010000092.1:0-11788 GCA_041671085.1 Desulfurivibrionaceae bacterium
GAATGGAAAAACTACTGAAGCTATGGAACAGGTTTGCGCCGCTGGTGGTCCCCAGAGTTGCGGGGACCTGATAGTTCGGCCCGGGAAGTGACTGATGGGGCCCAACCGTGCCGTCGGTCACCACGACGGCGGACAAGTTTGGTGGGAGCAAAATTTGCAAAAAAGAAAAGAGAAGGGATAGGGAAATAGCGGCAGCAGGCTGTTGAAAACCTCGTGAAATTGATTCGTATTTCACATCGCACACCTGGAAATAACTTTTTGAAAAAAGTAATCGCTGATTCGGGATCTATTTCCATTTTGAGCACAAGCACTGATTGTGTAGCCACGCAGCCGGCAAACATGGCAACCTAACCACACGAATACAAATAGTTAAAACAATATTAAATGGTTGCCCACAAAGCGTTACGTTATTGTCACTAGCACGCGAGACCGCTGTTAATCAAATTTCGGAGCATACTTACCGATATGCTACCAGCATGCCCTTCCCCACACAACCCCTGAAAAATAATGGGAACTACGTGCGGTGGGCAGGATTTGGAGACCGCATCCCCGAAAAGGGAGGAGACCATTTTGATCACAAAAACCATATACACAAAATTCTTTATAACACCCGCCACTGGTCATCCGCCTGCAAGCAGTGGCTGTCTTTGATCTTCTTTCGCAAGTGACCTGAAAAATGATTTGCGGCGAAGAAAAGGGGCCTGTCACTCTTTGGCCAGCAATAAAGCAAGCGCCTCCTTAATATCCTGCACCAGATGGAAACGGATATCCTGTTTCACATTATCCGGGATCTCCACCACATCCTTCTCGTTGAGGGCGGGCAAGACAATCTCCCTAATCCCGGCCCGCACGGCAGCCAAAACCTTTTCCTTAATGCCGCCCACCGGCAGCACATCCCCCCGCAAGGTGATCTCGCCGGTCATGGCCATATCCTTGCTCACCGTCCGCCCCGTAAGCAGGGAGGTCAAGGCGGTGACCATGGCCACCCCGGCCGAAGGCCCGTCCTTGGGGATGGCCCCTTCCGGCACATGAATGTGCAGGTCGATCTTGGCGAAGATTGCTTCGTCCACTCCAAGTTCCTTGGCATGGGAACGGATGTAGGTCAACGCGGCGGCGGCCGACTCCTTCATCACCTCACCCAGCTTTCCGGTCATGGTAAGGCCGCCCTTACCCTTCATCTTGGCAACCTCGATAAACAGCAATTCCCCGCCCACCGGGGTCCAGGCCAGACCGGTTGCAAGACCAGGTCCCCAGGTCCGGGCCTTGGTCTCCGGAAAGAACTGGATGGGGCCAAGGTAAGTGACAAGATTGGCCGTATCGATCAAGGTGGCGCCGGTCTTGCCGGTGACAATCTCCTTGGCAACTCCCCGGCAGATTGCAGCCAGCTTCCGCTCCAGGTTTCTGACCCCGGCCTCCCTGGTGTGCGAGCGGATAACCTTCCGGATTGCCTGATCATCGATCTTCAGGTCGTCATCGCTGAGGCCATGAGCCTCCAGCTGTTTGGGTAAAAGATGTCGCTTGGCAATATTGAGCTTTTCATCCTGGGTATAACCGGACAGCTCGACAACCTCCATCCGGTCGCGCAACGGACCGGGAATATTGTCGAGAAGATTGGCCGTGGTAATGAACATCACTTTGGAAAGATCAAAGGGGATCTCCAGATAATGGTCGGCAAAGCTGAAGTTCTGCTCGGGGTCAAGCACCTCCAGCAAGGCCGAGGAAGGGTCTCCCCGAAAATCCATGCCCAGCTTGTCAATCTCATCCAACATGAAGAGGGGATTGTTGGCCCCGGCCTTGCGCAAACTCTGAATAATACGGCCTGGCAAGGCGCCGATATAGGTGCGCCGATGCCCGCGAATCTCCGCCTCGTCCCGCACACCGCCCAAGGAGATGCGAATGAATTTCCGGCCCATGGATCTGGCGATGGATTGGCCGAGCGAGGTCTTGCCCACCCCCGGCGGGCCTACAAAACACAAGATCGGCCCGTGCATGTCCTGCTTGAGCTTGCGCACCGCCAGAAACTCAATGATCCGTTTCTTGATCTCCGCAAGGCCGTAGTGGTCTTCATCCATCACCTGCTGCGCCTTAACGATATCCAGGGAGTCATGGGTGGATGTCATCCAGGGCAAGTCAAGAAGCCAATCAAGGTAGGTCCGAGAAACAGTATATTCCGGTGAGGACGGCGAAATGCGGGCCAGCCGGTCGAGTTCCTTTTCCGCAGTCTTTTTGGCCTCCGGCGGCAACTCGAGCTGGGAAAATTTTCCCCGCAACTCCTTGAGATCGAGATTTTCCTCATCTTCGCCAAGCTCCTTGCGGATGGCATTGAGCTGCTGACGCAGAAAAAAATCCCGCTGCTTATGATCCGTGTCCTCCTTAATGTTTTTCTGGATTTCCTGACTCATCTCCGCCGTTTCAAGGCGTTTGTTGAGTTCGCGGGCGGTTCGGTGCATCAGGGCCTTGCCCGGCTGAATCTCAAGGATTTCCTGTTCCTCCACAGGGGTAAGATTAAGCTGGGAAATCACCAAATAGGAGATATAGAACGGATCGGACAGGGATTCGATGGTGGTGACGAGTTCAATCGGGAGCGAAACCATCTCCGCCAATTTTTTGAACTGGGTGCGCAGATTGAGCACCAGCGCCGCAACCTCTTGGTCTCCTTCCACCTCCATGGGGATAACGGCAACCCGGGCTTTCAGGTAGGATTCTTCCTGGACAAACTCAACAAGCTCCAGTTTTTTGATGGCGCTGATCAAAACCTGATATCCGCCGCCCTCCCTGACCTTGACCAACTTATGGATATAGCCCAGCACCCCTATCCGGTACAGGTGCTGGGGCTCAACCCTCTCCTGTTTCTCTTCGCCAGACTCCTTATAGCTGACAATAGCGACCAGCCGGTCTTTCAGAATCGCCTCGTCGATGAGCTTCTGGGAGGCCGGATGCAAAATATTCATCGGAAATCCCATGCCGGGGAAAAAAACAAAGCCATGTAGGGGCAGCACCGGCAGAATCTCCGGCACTGGCAACTCGGTGGGATCCCCCCGATGTTCAGCCTTTTGGTCCAAAATTTCCGCCTCTTTTTGCCTGTCGTCTTCGCCCATGATTTTCGACCTGTATCGTTTTGTGTTCAGGTGAAGGCAGACCTGTGAGGGCTCGCCTCATCTAACGGTAATTTTAATCTTTCCTGTTTTGCGCCGGAGGGGCAGGGTAATCAAAAGAAAGCCGTTTTTACTCTCCGAAACCACCTCAGAAACATCAACGTTTTTAGGCAAGGGAATAGACCGCTCGAAAAACCCGCGTTCGATTTCCAACTGGTGGATACGCGACACCATGTCCTGCGGCTCATATCCTCGCCTTCCGGAAACAGTAACCCGCGACTCCTCGGCCATCACGGCAAGGGTCTCGGGCTCCATGCCGGAGATATCCATACAGACGATAATCGCCGATGCGGTCTCATACACATCTGCGGCAGGAAACCAGTTCCCGGCAGGAAACATGGAGCCCACGCCTTGCAGCACCATGCTTCGCTGCAGTCCTTTGGGCACTTTGTCAGGGGGATGTTTCTTTCTGAAGTGATCCATGGCCGTTCTTTCCTTATCCACACTTTTCGCGGAAGACAAACCCGGTCCCTTTGCATGCAGGGCATGTCACCTGCGGCACACACCGGCAATCGTTCCAATCATCGCCGACCTTGGACCCACGCCACTCACTGTTGCATTCGCAGGTTCCCCGGATCACCTTCTCGCCGTTGCATTCGGGACACACCTTGCGATCCGCATCGTTCATCATACACCCTCCCCCCTAGGAATTTGGGACAAACCGGCCAGGTTCATCGGCACATGATTTTTCGCTCCGCATAAAAAAATTATGGGACAGGTTCAGAGGGATGTCAAGGAGATGAATCTCGAGAGAGGCATAAATCATTTACGATTCATCGACATCATTTTTTCTGCTTGTGCCTCCCCGAAAACTCCCTTGACAAAATACCAGATCGCGCTATGGTCGCGGACAACATTGTAGCCGAGATCCGTTGCCAAAAACGGATGCGGGGGACCCAGAGTATGGGGCGTATTCCTTAACAGGATAGGGCACTTCCAAGCCCGAGCCCGTCAGCTAACCTCGTAGGCATTTGGATGGGCAATGGTCCGCGTTGAGAGCGCATCACCGGCTGCATGCCGACCGTGCTCCCCACGTTTGACCAGGCCCTTGATGGAATCATTAAGGAGAACACAATGCAGCCTGAGCAACCGGAAACGCGGGGAAATTCCGTCCAAAAAATACGCAAGATAATCTTCGGCGCCCCCAAGTACATCAAAGATCCCCAGCTGTTTCACAAGATGTCCCTAATTCCTGTCCTTGCTTGGGTAGGCCTCGGCGCCGACGGCCTTTCCTCCTCGGCCTATGGCCCGGAGGAGGCGTTCCGCGCCCTGGGCAGCCACACCTATCTGGCAATCCTGCTCGGCCTGGCCACGGCCCTCACCGTTTTTATCATCTCCGCCGGGTATTCCCGGATTATCGAACATTTCCCCCACGGCGGCGGAGGATACATCGTCTCCACCCGCATGCTGGGCGAAAAGGCGGGCGTGGTTTCCGGCAGCGCCCTGTTGGTGGATTATGTCCTCACCATCACCATCTCCGTGGCCTCCTGCGCGGACGCGCTCTTCAGCTATCTCCCCCTCCATTTCCACCACTTCAAGGTGCCCTTTGCCTGCTTCCTGATCATGTTGCTCATCGTTCTCAATATCCGGGGGGTCAAGGAGTCGATCTCGATCATGGTCCCCATCTTCATGGTTTTCGTGGCCACCCATATGCTTCTCCTGCTGGACGGCATTTTCAGCCACTCCGACCAGTTCGCCCCGCTGACACAGAACTTCCAAAGCGGGCTGCGCCAGGATATGTCCAGCATCGGAATTTTCGGAATCCTGATGCTTTTCTTCCGGGCCTACTCGCTGGGCGGCGGCACCTACACCGGGATCGAAGCGGTGTCCAACGGCATCCAGATCATGCGCGAGCCCAGGGTCAAAACCGGCAAGCGAACCATGGTGTACATGGCCACCTCCCTGGCCTTCACCGCCGGAGTGCTCTTCCTCTGCTACGCCCTGGTCGGGGTTATGCCGGTTGCCGGCAAGACCCTGAATGCGGTACTGGCCGACACCCTGTTTGCCGACTGGCCTCTAGGACACACCATCGCCTTCATCACCATCTTCTCGGAAGGCGCCCTGCTTCTAGTCGCGGCCCAAACCGGGTTCGTGGATGGGCCGAGGGTTATGGCCAACATGGCGGTGGATTCCTGGCTCCCCCACCGTTTTGCCGCCCTGTCCGAACGGCTCACCATGCACAACGGCATCGTCCTCATGGGGTTTTCCGCCATCGGGTTGCTGCTTTACAGCCATGGCTCGGTTTCCGCCCTGGTGGTCATGTACTCCATCAATGTTTTTGTCACCTTCTCCCTCTCCCAGCTCGGCATGTCGCTGTTTTACATCAAGCGGCGGCATGAAGACCGGGAATGGAAACGGCACCTGAATATCCACGCCATAGCCTTTATCCTCTGCCTGACGATCCTGACCATCACCACCTACGAGAAATTCACCGAGGGCGGCTGGGTCACCTTCCTCATCACCACATTGGTCATCCTCGGCTGCAACCAGATCCGCAACCATTACCTCAAAGTGCGCCAAGGCATGGCCGATCTTGACGAGACACTGCTCGCCTTCCCCACCCCCGGCCCGGCCAATACCGCCCTCCCCAGCCCGGCGGCACAGACCGCAATCCAGCTGGTCTCTTCCTACAGCGGTTTTGGCATCAACGCGCTCTTTTCCATCATCAAGAACTTTCCGGATACCTATAAGAATATCATCTTCGTCTCGGTGGCGGTCATTGATTCCGGCTCATTCAAGGGCGCGGACGAAATAGAGGCCTTGGAAAAATCCACCGCCGCCGCCTTGCGAAATTACGTGACCCTGGCCCGCCGACTGGGGTTTGCCGCCGATCAACGGATGCTCGTAGCCACCGACGTGGTGGAAGGGGCAACCAACCTTTGCCGGGAGATTTCCCAAGAGTTCCCAAAATCCACGGTGTTCACCGGCCAGCTCACTTTTGGCTTGGAAAAATTCTACCACCGCATCCTCCACAACGAGACCGCCTTCGCGATCCAGCGCCGCCTGCAAAGCGACAGCCTGACCACGGTCATTCTCCCGATCCGGGTCGCTTTGTAGGTTTATTTATAATACCCTGAAAATAACGACATCCCATCATTCCGGCAAAGTCCGGAGGTAAGCGAGCGGGGTGAGACTCCGATCCTGCCTTTCAGGAAAATTGCAACAAGGCTGGACCCCGGCCTTCGCCGGGGTGACGATTCTTTTTACGAGTAAATCGATACAAACAAACGCCTTTGCATTACAACTCTTTCAAGGTGAAACCCATGGCTATCTCACAAAAAATGCTCGCCTTTGCGGAGCGCTCTTCCTGGATCCGCAAGATGTTTGAGGAAGGCGCCCGGCTCAAGGCCCAATACGGCGCGGACCAGGTCTGCGATTTCAGTCTCGGCAACCCGGACCTGCCGCCGCCCGCCCAGTATCAGGAGGCGGTACGCAAGGTCACGGCCGCGGAAGGCCCGGGCAGCCACGGCTACATGGCCAACAACGGCTATCCCTTTGTCCGGGAGGCGGTGGCAAAACAGATCGGCACCGAGCAGGATACGGCCCTGGGCCAGGACGATATTGTGATGACCGTGGGCGCGGCCGGGGCCATCAACGTGACCATGAAAGCATTGCTCGATCCCGGCGACGAGGTGATCATCCTCGCCCCCTTCTTTGTCGAGTACAATTTCTACGTGGACAACCACGGCGGGGTAACGAAGATCGTCAACACCGCGCAGGACTTCAGCCTGGATCTCGCAGCCATCGAGGCAGCCATCACCCCGAAGACCAAGGCGATCATCATCAACAGCCCCAACAACCCCACGGGCCAGATTTATTCGGCTACGGAGCTGGCCGGGCTGGCCGGGGTGCTGGCCAAGGCCCCTCAGACCGTCTACCTGATCAGCGACGAGCCCTACCGCAAGATCGTCTACGACGGCCACACGGTGCCCAGCATCTTCAAGGCGTATTGCAACAGCCTCATCGTTTCTTCGTATTCCAAGGATCTCTCCCTGCCCGGCGAGCGCATCGGCTACATCGCCGTACACCCACAAATCGAAGGCAAAGCCCAGTTGCTCGGAGCCATGACCCTGGCCAACCGGATTCTCGGCTTTGTCAATGCCCCGGCCCTGATGCAGCGGGTGGTGGCGGAGCTGCAGGGAATCACGGTGGACACCAGTATCTATGCCCGCCGGCGCGAGCTGTTCTGTAAGGTGCTGAGCGAGGCGGGCTACGAGTTTGTCCCGCCCAAGGGCGCTTTTTACATGTTCCCCAAATCGCCCATCGCCGATGACGCCCAGTTTGTCGGGCTACTCGCCGAGCAGAAAATTTTGGGCGTGCCGGGCCGGGGGTTCGGAATGCCGGGCTACTTCCGCCTCGCCTTCTGCGTGGAAGATGCGGTGATCAGCCGCTCCACCGAGGGCTTCAAAAAGGCCTTGGCTGCCGCCAAGGCTCTGGCATAAGACAACATGGGGCTCTCGTGAAAAACCAAAAATCTCTCCACTCCAATTCCGGAGAGAGCCGGATGTAAGAGAGCAGAGCGAGACTCCGATCCAGCCTTTTCTAACAATTACGAGAAGGCTGGACACTATTTTTCACCGGCATGACCGATGCATAACCCAACACATCACCCGAGGTTTTACGCATGGGAGACGCACTGGCGCGACTCGCCCTGGTGGCACGAATCGGCATGGTGGCCGCCCTCCTCAGCCTGGTCACCCTCACCAACCGCGTCCTCCTTGTTTTTTCTGTTCGGGACCTGATCCTGATTTCCGGGGTCCTGTCCCTGCTCTTTAAAGTTGAAAAAAAAGAAGGTGCCGGCCATGCATTCTAAGAACATGGCGGCGGAGCGCAAAGCCATCCATTACGGCTGGCACATCGTTTGGACCGGCACCTGCTGCATCTTCGCCTGTCTCGGCTTAGGCCGCTTCGCTCTTGGCATGATCCTACCGGCCATGGGCCAGTCGCTCAATCTTTCGTACAGCCAGATGGGGCTGATCGGCACGGTGAACTTCGCGGGCTACCTGGTGGCGGTCCTATTCTGCGGAGCCATGGCTGACCGGCTCGGCTACCGGCGCCTCATCGTCATGGCCTTGGCCTCCATCGGCATCACCATGATCCTAATCGGCCGTAGCAGCTCCTTTTCCACGATCCTCCTGTGCTACACCATCACAGGCATGGGCAGCGGTGCAGCCAACGTACCGATGATGGGCTTGATTTCCCAGTGGTTCGCCAAAAGCCACCGGGGTCGAGCCACGGGCTTTGCCGTCATCGGCAGCGGCTTTGCTATCCTGCTTTCCGGCAGGCTGGTACCGTTTTTGAACCATCTGGGGGGGACGGAGGGTTGGCGCCTGAGCTGGCAGGTACTGGGCTGTATCATCCTGCTGGTGGCAGGGCTGTGCCTGGTAATGCTGAGAAACAGCCCGCAGGAGAAAAATCTGCGCCCCGTCGGCGAGGCCAAACACGAGGCAGAAGGCTGGCTGACGGAGAAGGAAACCACCATCCGCTTGCGGGACATCGCCCAATTGGGCGGGCTGTACTTCCTGTTCGGCTACACCTATGTGATTTACACAACCTTCATCGTCACGTCCCTCATCCAGGAACACGGATTTTCCGAGGCGGAGGCCGGCAGTTTCTGGTCTCTGGTGGGCGGTTTGAGCCTACTTTCCGGCCCGGTCTTCGGCAGCCTCTCCGATCGAATCGGCCGGAAATACACGCTGGCCATGGTCTTTGCCATCCAGACCGCTGCCTACTTTCTGGTTTCAACCCCGCTGGCCACTCCGTTCCTCTACCTGTCCATCGGCTGTTTCGGCGTGGTCGCCTGGTCCATCCCCTCCATCATGGCGGCCCTGGCCGGTGATTACGCCGGACCACAAAAGGCAGCCCGCATCTTTGGCCTTATCACCTTCATCTTCGCCCTGGGCCAGATCACAGGTCCCACAATGGCTGGGCTGCTGGCGGAAAAAAGCCTCAGTTTTGGGAGCAGCTTTTTCATGGCCGCCTGCTTCACCGCCGCAGGCGTTGTTCTCGCCCTGAGCCTACGGGCTCCGGCGAGGTAGTTATTCTGCCGCAGCCAACAGCCGAGCCGCATTCTCCCCCAGAATCTTTGCCTCCAACCTCGCATCAAGCCCAAGTTCCGAAAGCTGCGCCATCACCTCCCGTTGCCCAGCCCATGGAGAATCGCTGCCAAAGAGAAGGTATCCCTCAGGATGCGCCCGAGCCATAGCCTTGGCTCTGGCCTTGGGTAGCAGATGCAGGGCGTAGGAAAGATCCAAATACACCTCCCTGCCGATCAGCATATCTTCCACCTCATCCCAGAGATCCCAGGCCCCAAAATGGGTGACGACAAATTTCAGCTCCGGCACCCGCTCCACCACAGCCACGATCTTTAACGGGTCAGCGATCCTCTCCCTGGGGAAAACCAATATCAAAGCCGGTGTGCATCACCAAAATCAGACCATCGGCCATGATCCTTCATAGAGCGGCCACATCCGCTCTTCGTCCAGCACGAAATTTTGGAGGGATGCATCTTGATCCCCAAAAACCCCGCCTCCCTGATGGAGCTGATCTGCTCCAGCGCCTCAGTTGCATCGGGATGAACCGAGGGAAAGGGGATGATTCGTTCGGAACGGATAGCCTCTGACCAAGAGAGAATCGAGGCAAACTGTTCGGGCCGGGTGGCGATGGAACAAAGGACGCTTTTTCCGATGCCAGCTTCGTCCATGCTGCCAAGCAGTGAATCGATGCGGCCATCGAGACAGGCCGTGACCTGACCCGCCCCTTCCAGCGCAGGAATGGCTCGGGCCGCTACCGGATCCGGGAAGGCGTGGGTATGAAAATCTATGACCCGGGTCATAAGCAGCCCTTGTCTGAATACAGTCGGGAGGAAAAAGTAGAGACCAAATCGTTCACACAGGAAGTGACAAAAATTCAAAAAGAATCATAAACAAAACAGGGGATTTTCTCGGATAATTTTAAGGATCACCCGATACATATTCTGGCCACAGTAATTGAATCTATCACCCCCTTTGCGGTGCAAGAAAAAGATTGCCTTGCAGGCTTGCAATAACAGGCACACCGCCCACCGCTGTTTTTCACTTTTGGATGTGCAAAAAAATAAGACAAAAATGGAACACCCACATATCACCTTTTTTGGCAGAAAGAGATATTGACGACATTCAGGGCACTGTGAGTAAATAAGCCTGTGGCTTAGCGGAGACTGAGCAACTGGAACATGTGTAGAAGAGGAATTAGAAAATGCTTTCTCGCCGTCGATTTATCGTGTTTTTTGTTTGCGTGACTCTCGCCCTGACATTGTCCGGTTGTGAGTGGTTGGCAGACAAGCCCATTTCCATTGGTGCTTACGTTTGGCCAGGATACGAGCCGATGTTTCTTGCGCGAAACAAAGGCTGGCTGGATGCACAACAGGTGCGCCTGGTTGAAACGACCTCAACCACGGATTCCTTGAAAGCGTTAGCCGAAGGCAAGGTAGATGGAGCCGCGCTGACCCTGGATGAGGTGTTGCAAGCGCGAGCAAGCGGTCTGCCACTTTCTGTGGTGATGATTTTTGATATCTCGGCAGGTTCCGATATGGTGGTTGCGCGGTCCGACATCAAGAATCTCGCTGATCTCAAAGGCCGACGCATCGGCTTTGAACAAGGCGCTGTTGGGGACTTGATGCTGGCTGAAGCCTTGCGGGAGGCTGGTCTGACAAAAGAAGAAGTCACACTGGTCTCCCTCCCCGTCGACCAACAACTCGCTGCCTGGTCGCACGATCAATTGGATGCCGCCGTCACCTATGAACCGGTGGCCAGTCAATTGCTGGCGCAAGGTGCCCTCAAGGTGTTCGATAGTGGACAAATCCCGAACCTCATCGTTGATGTCCTGGCGATACGCAACGATGTCCTCGACCGGATTCATGCAAAGGCAATTCGCCACCTGATCGTTGCGCATTTTCGCGCGCTCAAGCATCTGAGCCGAAACCCGCAGGATGCGGCCTACCGCATGGCTCCCCGTCTTGGCTTGCCGGCAGCGAATTTGCTTTCTATTTTTAAAGGATTGGTGTTGCCTGACGCCGCCGAAAATTATCGCCTGCTCGCTGGAACTTCACCAGAGTTGCTCGCCAGTGCACGTAACCTGTCAACGATCATGGTCAAAAACAAATTGCTCGAACAGGATGCCCCCCTCACCTCATTGATACGCGCTGATTTTCTACCCACCGATTTTCAGTAAAACTGCTCGTGGAGATCCCCATGCCCACAAAGCCACTTATTCGCCTACTGATGTTGTTGTTTTGCCTGGCCAGCGTCGCACAGCCACCCACTCAGGCCTACGGTGCGGAACCGGTAAAGATCGGCGTGTTGGCATTTCGCCCCAAACCGCAAACACTGGCGCAATGGCAACCTTTGACAGTCCTACTCAAACAGGCCATTCCGGAACGCAATTTCATAGTGGAAGCGTTCACCTATCCCGAGTTGGAGCTGGCCGTTGCTGCCCGTCAGCTGGATTTTGTACTGACCAATTCCGGACATTACGTCTTCCTGGCAAAACGTAGCGGATTGTCTTCGCCACTCGCCACAGTGGCTGTCAATGAACATGGCCGACCAGCTACTGTTTATGGCGGGGTCATTTTCACTCGGGCGGGGCAAGTCAAT
>JBAZCG010000093.1:0-11606 GCA_041671085.1 Desulfurivibrionaceae bacterium
GTTGCTATCAAAATACTGCAGCGTGCCTTGTCGTGGGGAACGACCGTCTTTTGTATATTGGACCTTACTCCAATAACCAGGCTGTTGATTTGGGGGCGTTTTCTGATTTCCTGAACGCTGCGCTTGCCGCCGGGTACTGATCTGTTTACGAGTTTTGCCTTGGAACGGGCGCAGATTTATTACCCACCCTGAGGCATGTGGCTGTTGTTATACCTATTCAAATGTGAGGGGATTATGAGCAAAAAGACAATTTTCAGTAAATTGATGTACTCCATTTCGCTTCTGACAATATTGTGGGCGAATTCAGCCCAGGCTGGCAGTTTTGGCGCTAATCTGGTTGTCAATGGCGGCGCGGAAGCGCAGGCCTTTCTCGGCTACATTATAAACGACGTTACGGGCTGGGTAGGCGATGGTCATTGGGGGGTTTATACATACCAGGCGACCAATACCTATTTCCCCTTGTTGTCGGATCCCGGGCCCTCGGATCGTGGCGCCAACTTTTTTTGGGGTGGGCGTGGCAGCCAGCAGTCTTCGGCTTATCAGGATATCGATCTGAGTTTTGCCGCCACGGAAATCGATGCTGGTACAGTGAGTTATGATTTTTCCGGATGGCTTGGGGGGCTTTCAACACTGGGCGACAGTACGGTTATTGCGGTAACTTTTTACAGCGCGTCAGGACAACCCTTGGGGAATGACTCGATAGGCCCCGTGACGGTAGCAGACCGGCATAATACGACTGGCCTCCAGCAGCGTTCAGCAACTGGTGTTCCACCGGTGGGTACGCGTAGTGCCCGGGTGCAGATGACAATGACGTCGTCTGGAACGAGCACGACTTATGGCAATGCTGACAATATTGAATTGGTACTCACCAGCTCAAGTGGAACCGGTGGCGGCACAGATGGCGGTACAGATGTTGTATCCTCTTCCGTCCTTCGGTTTTTTAACTGGGCGGAGGATATATTGCCGGATTGGTTCGCCCCGAGACGCCCTCAGGCCGGGGTGATTTCCGGCTATCAATATCGTTGCTATCAAAATACTGCAGCGTGCCTTGTCGTGGGGAACGACCGTCTTTTGTATATTGGACCTTACTCCAATAACCAAGCTGTTGATTTGGGGGCGTTTTCTGATTTTCTGAACGCTGCGCTCGCAGCCGGGTACTGATCCACCACGAGGCCTTGTTCCGGCAATTGGATATGGGCGATCTTCCCGTGACATTAACTGGTCCACTGCCAGCGAGAACGAAAAATATCGTCGTGGTCATAGAAACATGCATGGCACCCTCCTGTCATTGTCTCTAACAATGACAGGAGGGTGCCATGCATGTTCAACGCAGGAAATACGATCCAGATTTCAAACGGAATGCGGGAGATGGGGTTGGAATGCCGCACCGTGAAGAAGTTTGTAGCAACCACGAATTCAAAACACAATGAACCCGTGGCACCCAACCTGCTTGACCGCCAATTTACAGTATCTTCCCCGAACCAGGTATGGGTAACAGACATCACATATTTGAAGGTTGGTGGTAAATGGCATTACCTGAGGGTTTTTATAGATCTGTTTTCCCCGGTCGTTGTGGGCTGGGATCCCAGTAGTTCCCTCGAGAGGTTTTCTGCAATCCGGGCATTCAACAAGGCAATCTTGCGCCGCCGTCCTGGCCAAGGGTTGATGGTTCACAGTGATCGAGGTGTTCCGTATGCCAGTGGGAATTTCAGGGCAGTGCTGAAAAAATACAGGTTCGTGCAAAGTATGAGCCGGAAGGAGAACTGCTGCGACAATGCAGTGGCAGAATCTTTCTTCCACACAATAAAGACTCCGCTCGTTCATCACTGTAGATTCCAGAATGTTGCCGGGGCTGAGCAGGCGCTTTTCCACTACATTGAAGTCTACAACAATCGGCAACGGAAGCATTCGACGAATGGCTATAGGTCTCCGGCTCATTTTGAGCTGGCATGGTGGAAGAATAAAAAAATGGCTTAACCCCTACTCCATAAAATTGTGGCAGGATCAGCCAAGACCTATCCTTTTGCGAGGGAAACACCTTCCCAAAAAAAACAGACAAAACAGTTGCAAAAAAACTGAAATAGAACTATTAAGCATTTAATGAAATTGCTAAACGCCTGGCGTCGCCTGTCGCCATCCGCCGCAGTTTTTCCCTTGCAGTACACAGGCAAATCCCCTCTCCTCCTTTTAAAAAAGCCGCCGGACGCAAGTCCGGCGGCTTTTTTTTTGCTCCATGTCGTGTCTAGCCGATCCGCTCAATCAACGTTTTTTGCAACCAGCCCCTTCTGCACCTCAAAAGGCACCGGCGCGTACTCCTTAAACCGCCGCTTGAAACTGGCTCGGCCCTGGGTAAGTGATTTAAGGGCGGTGGTGTATTTGTACTGCTCGGCCAGCGGGGTCAAAGCCTTGATCACCTGATATCTCCCCTGGGTTTCCATGCCGCTGATGATCGAGCGCCGCGTCTGGAGATCACCCATCACCTCGCCCATCACCTCTTCCGGCACCATGATCTCCATCTCGTAGATGGGTTCGAGAAGAAGCGGGTCCGCCTCCTTGAAGGCCTCCTTGAAGGCCTGGGCGCCAGCGATCTTAAAGGAGATATCGTTAGAATCCACCGCGTGCATCTTGCCGTCGAAGACCATGACCCGCACATCCCGCACATGGGAGCCGGTCATGGGGCCTTCCTGCATCTTCTCCATGACCCCCCGCTGGATGGAGGGCAGGTACTTGCCGTCGATGACCCCTCCCACGATGCAGTTATAAAACACCAGCTTACCACCCCAGGGCAGGTCGATCTCCTCGCGGCCACGCACATTGAGATCGGTGGGCTCGGGTGCCCCGTCCACATGGGGCTCGATGCGCAGGTGCACCTCGGCGAACTGGCCCGAGCCGCCGGACTGCTTCTTGTGACGGTACATGGCAGTGGCCGGTTTCTGGATCGTCTCCCGATAGGGAATTCTCGGCTCCTCAAACTCCGTTTTGATCCCGTACACATGCTCCAAACGCCAGCGGGCCACCTGCAAGTGCAACTCGCCCTGGCCCCAAAGAAGCAACTGCTTCACCTCCGAGGCAAACTCGGCCTTAAGGGTCTGGTCCTCGGTCTGCATGTCGCGCAACGCCTCGCCCAACTTTTCGTCATCCTTTTTCTCCTTGGCCACGATGGCCGAGCGGATGCGCGGCTCGGGAAATTCGATGAGCGCCACCCCCACCCGTTTGTCCTTGCCGTGCAGGGTGTGGTTGGTGGCCGTCGCTTTCATCTTTAAGGTCGCGCCGATGTCGCCTGCGGAGAGCTTCTTCACCTGATTGCGCTCCTTACCGTCCATGATGAACAACTGGGCCAGACGTTCGGTATCGCCGGTCTGGTAGTTGACCAGATCCTGCCCTTCGCTCACCTCGCCGGAACAGACCTTGAAAAAGGTGATCTTGCCGAGATAGGGCTCAACAAGGGTTTTAAAAACAAAGAGCACCGGCGGCCCGGCCGGATCGCAGGCGAGCTCACCGCCGTCCAGGGTATGTTCGGGCAGCATCTCGTGGGCCGTAGGCGCCACGTTGTCGATGAAGCCCATCATCCGACCGCTGCCCATGTTCTGTTTGGCAGACAGGCAGAAAATCGGAAAGAGCGACCGGTTGCGCATGCCGATCTTAAGCCCCATGCGCATCTCATCCTCATCCAGGCTGCCCTTCTCGAAATACAGCTCCATCAGGGCCTCGTCGTTTTCCGCCGCCTTTTCCACCAGCTCGTTATGGAGCTTCTCGGCCCGCTCCTTTTCGCTTTCGGGGATGGGCAGCTTCTCCGGCTTGCCGCCCTCGGGCGGGAACCGGTACATGGTCATCTTGAGCAGATCGATGATACTGTTGAAGCCCGCGCCCTGATTGACCGGATACTGCATCAGCACCGCCGCCTTGCCGAAGCGCTCCTGAATGGAAAGCACCGCCTCGTCATAGGCGGCCTTGGGATGATCCACCTGATTGAGCGCAAAGATAGTGGGCTTGCCGAATCGTTCCACCGAATTCCAGACCAGCTCCGTGCCCACTTCCACCCCGTACTGGGCGTTGATCAGCATGACGCAGGTGTCGGCCACCCGCAGGGCGGAAACGATCTCGCCCACGAAATCGTCCAAGCCGGGGGTGTCGATGATGTTGATCTTGTAGTCCCGCCATTCGGTGTGCAGCGAGGTGGCGTACACCGAGTTGCCGCGTTCATGCTCGACCTGGTGATAATCGGAGATGGTATTTTTGTCCTCGACCGTGCCGCGTCTCTTGGTAAGCCCCGCCTCAAAAACCATGGTCTCGGCCAGGGTTGTCTTGCCGGATTTGACACTGCCCAGCAAAACGATATTCTTGATGTGCTTGTCGTCATAGACTTTCATGCGGCGCCACCTCTCTTGATCAATATTTATTACCAGCCGGCCCATCATCGGCCGGAGGGGAGATTGCATCAGATTCAGGATAGCAAAAAAGAGGGGCTGACAGCAGATTTTTTTCCTGGGACAGGGCAATTTTTCGCGACCTGACGAGGATACTGGCAGATATTGGCGTTCCGCGCTGCATCTGGTATATTCCGCTTTTAATTCGCCATTGTTCGTGCACAATAAAATAAAGGAGCATCCTCTTGCCTACCACCTTCCAGGCCATGGTCGTAACGCAAACTGTCCCCGGCCAATTCCAGCGGGCCATCGTCACCAGAACTCTAACCGATCTGCCGCCAGGCGAAGTTTTGATCAGGGTGCGATACTCCTCGCTCAATTACAAGGATGCCCTGTCCGCCTCGGGCAACCGGGGCGTGACCCGACGCTACCCACACACCCCGGGCATTGATGCGGCCGGCGAGGTGCTGGAAAGCGGTTCACCCGATTTTTCCCCAGGCGACGCGGTCATTGTCTCCTGCTATGATCTCGGCATGAATACGGCTGGCGGCTTTGCCCAGTGTATTCGGGTTCCAGCCAAGTGGATCATGCCCCTTCCCGCCGGACTCAGCCTGCGGGAAAGCATGATCTACGGCACCGCCGGTTTTACCGCAGCCCAATCAGTTGCCCGCCTGGAAGGCCACCCGGTTTTGCCGGAGCAGGGCAAGATCCTGGTCACCGGGGCCACCGGCGGCGTGGGCAGCATGGCCGTGGCCATGCTTTCCCTAAGCGGCTTTTCGGTGACAGCCGCAACCGGGAAACCGGAACAGGCGCAATTTTTACACGACCTGGGCGCCCAGGATATTATCTCGCGGGAAAACAGCATCGACCGCAGCGGCAGGATGTTGCTCAAAGAAAAATGGTCCGGGGTGATCGATACGGTGGGAGGCGAAATTCTGGCCACCGCCATCAAGTCCACCCGCTATGGTGGCGCTGTCACCTGTTGCGGCAATACTGCCTCCCCGGACCTGCCCCTGAACGTCTATCCCTTTATCTTGCGGGGGGTGAGCCTTCTCGGCATTGACAGCGCAGTATGCCCCATGGCCGTGCGCATCCCCATCTGGCAGAAAATCGCCACCACCTGGCGCCTGCCAAACCTGGAACGCCTTACCACGGAAATCTCGCTCAAAGAGCTTGACCAGCATATCGATTGTATTCTACAAGGAAAGCAGAAGGGTCGAGTAATCCTCAATCTCGATGCCTGACCCTCACCCCTTGCTCCCTGTCTTCCGAAAGGAGACCGCCATGCGCCTACGCACCGCCATCCTGCTCGCTCTTCTCTTTTTCCTGGCCCCGGGATGCTCGGGCATGCTGCCGAAGACCAAGACCACGGACGATTCTCGATGGGAGAGTTTTGACCAAGTCAAGGCCTCCTTTAACCTGATAATCCCCTTTACAACCACAAAAACTGACCTGCAAAAGCTTGGCTTCGACCCCTACCAAACCTCCAATATCCAGATCCTCAATTATCTGACCATCATCGACAAATTCATGCCCAATACCAACATCACCCTGGCCGACCTGCCCCCCGGCCTCAAAGGCTGCGTGGAGGCAACGGACTCCTGCATCGCCTATGAACTAAAACTCCAAAACATAGAAAGTCAACGGCAGGGCAATCTCTTCCTTGACCTCCTGCGCTTCAAACGACTGACCCACCAAACCGGCTGGCGTTTTTCCGCCTTCATTGTTTTGGTGGACGATCTGGTGGTGTACAAGCTCTGGGACGGCCAGCCCCGCATCGAAGGAGAGGTGTATAAAAAAAACCCCCTCGGTCCCCTTCAGGAACCGGTGGACATTGTCACGGATACTGCCGTGATCAACATTTTCTAGCCGCCCACCCCCCCACAACCTTCTCCCGGCAAGCCTCGCTGCGCAAACCTCGGCCAAGCCCTTTGGCCGACAAGGGTAGAGAAGGTCAACGCCTTCCTGAAAGATTTTAAAAACGGGAAATTGATCGGCGTAGATCTAATGCACTTTTTAAACAAATGGTTCGTGGAGCACCTACAGACCACGGATTATCGCTATGTAAAATTCTTCAAGGATAATGGCGTATCCACGCCCCCATGACCTCCCAGGGGAAAAGGCGGAGAGGTGCTTCAGAATGCCTCACGTTTATCCAGCTTGATGATAAGGGACAGGGCATTCTCCGAGTCGGGATTTTGTCGGAGGACATGGTAGAGATGACTGCGGGCGGACTTATAATCCTTGAGATCCACAAGCAACACTGCATAGTTGTAGTTGAGGGATTCGTCATCGGGCGCAATCTCCAAGGCCCGCCGGTAGTATTTCTTAGCCCGCTCATACTCCTTGCGCCGCCGACAGACAATGCCCATCTGGTTTAATAGAACAATATCCTCCATATCGCCGTTCATATTCCGCTGCATTACCGCCTCGGCCTCTTTATCCATGCCGAGGTCCAGACACGCCTCGATATACTTCGGGGGTAGCTGGGCCTCCTTCCGGGAAAGTCGCAACGCCCTAGTCAGGGAGGCCTTTGCCCCCGCGGTGTTACCCACGGCCTTGAGCTCGACGGCAAGATCCATGTGGCGATCCGCAGTGTTGGGAGAGATCTCGATAGCTTTATTGAGCACTTCTAAGGCGCCGGCGTGATCGCCCCTATACTGATAGATCCGGGCAAGCCCGTCCAATGACCTGACATAGAGATCGTTGCTGCAATCCTTGCAGCGCTTGTAGTTTTCCTCGGCCTCGTCCATATCGCCGACTTTTTCCATAGTCTGGGCAAGATTGAAATAGGTAGCTGACTGGCCTGGTTGTAGGTCTCTGGCCTCCTTCAAGGATTGGATGGCGCTCTCGTATTGCCCCTCACGCAGGTGTTTTTTTCCCAGGAACAATGCTCGGTGGTACGGGTCGGGATCGTAGGTTTTCTTGATGGCCGAGTAGATTTTTGCCCGAATGACCACCTCGGTCACGGGCTTGACCAGATAGGCGTCGATGTGCTCCTCGGTCACGGACATGATGCGGTCTAGGTCATCGACGCAGGTGATCATGATGAACGGTAGATGCCAGTACTCTTCTGAATTTCTGATGCGTTGGAGGAGTTGCAAGCCATCCTCCTCCGGCATGAGCATGTCCGAGAGCACAATGTCAATCCCGGCTTCGGGGGCCTGAATCTTTTCCCACGCCTCCCTGCCGTTTCGGGCCGTGATGACGCTTTGATAGCCGATATTGGCCAACATGTTGGTAAGCATGGTGAGGGTGGAGAGGTTGTCTTCGACCACCAGGCATGTGTAGTTTTTGTAATTCAAATCCAGTCCTTCCGGCAAAAGTCGATATCCATAATACCCATAAGGTTCCCCTTCCTTTATTAAGGGGACAGTTAATTCATTGTCTTCAGAATGCGGCTAAAAGTCAAGAATTCCAACAGCAGGATAAATCACACGAATTCCGAGGGACTGACTTCCCCTCGCGGAACAAAAATGACCAAAAAGATAAGTGGGACAAAGGGCTGGAGGCTTTGCTGCAACAGTCCGCAGAGAAAGGGTAAAAAAAATATTGCGGTAGCCTTAATCATCCTGTAATAAGAATTATTATCAATTTTAGGAGATAGGCCATGTCGCAACTGAACAATCACAGCCTGCGGATAACCAAGCAACGCCAGATCATTCTCGATGAGCTGTGCAGCGTGACCTCGCACCCCACTGCTGACGTGCTTTACCAGATGGTGCGCAAACGATTGCCCAAAATCAGCCTGGGCACGGTCTACCGCAATCTTGAGATCATGTCCGAGTGCGGGATCATTCAAAAACTGGATATTGGCGGGACCCAAAAGCGTTTTGACGCCACAGCCCATGTTCATTACCATGTGCGCTGCAACCAGTGCGGTCGGGTTGACGATCTTGATCTTCCGCCGGATTTCAATGTGGAAAAGGCTGCGAGCAAGTTGACCTCTTTTAAAATTCTCCGGCACCGCCTGGAGTTCACCGGTCTTTGCCCGGAATGCCAGTCCTGATTTTCACCCGACCTGATTTTTTCCCACACAGACCGCTAAGAAACAGATACAATTACAATACGAAAAAAAACCGACCACTTTTCCGATATAATCATCGCGTTTTACACAGGAGGTTCTTCCCATGGGCTCTTTGAAAGGTACCCGAACAGAAAAAAACATCCTCACCGCCTTTGCCGGCGAATCCCAAGCCCGCAACCGGTACACCTATTTCGCCTCCCAGGCCAAGAAGGATGGTTTTGTCCAGATCTCCGAGATTTTCACCGAAACAGCCAACCAGGAAAAGGAACACGCCAAGCGGCTGTTCAAGATGCTGGAGGGAGGAGAGGTCCAGATAACCGCCAGCTTTCCAGCCGGTGTTGTCGGCACCACCTTGGAAAACCTCAAGGAAGCGGCGGCAGGAGAAAACCATGAACATACGATCATGTACCCAGAGTTTGCCAAGATTGCCAAGGAAGAGGGTTTCCCGAATCTTGCCGGGGTATTCCTGGCCATTGCCGTAGCGGAGAAACAACATGAAAAACGCTATCTGGACCTCATGGCCAACATTGCACAAGGCCGAGTTTTCAAAAGAGACGCAAAAGTAACCTGGCGCTGCCGCAACTGCGGATATCTCCACAATGGTGCGGAAGCCCCGGAAAAATGCCTGGCCTGCGACCATCCCCGCGATCATTTTGAACTCAATGGCGAAAACTGGTAACCCAAGGAGGACCCACCATGGCTGAGAAACTGCAAGTGTACAAATGTGATGTGTGCGGCAATATCGTTGAGGTTCTGCACGGCGGAGTAGGCGAACTCGTCTGCTGCGGCCAGCCCATGACCTTACAGACCGAAAACACCGTCGATGCCGCCAAGGAAAAACATGTGCCGGTGATCGAAAAGGTGGCGGGCGGCTACAAGGTGAAGGTCGGGGCCGTAGCCCATCCCATGGAAGAAAAGCACCATATCGAATGGATCGAGCTCATCGCCGGAAACAAGGCCTACCGCCAGTGCCTCAAACCAGGCGATGTGCCGGAGGCCTTTTTCGCCGTGGACGCGACCCAGGTCAGCGCCCGCGAATTCTGCAATCTGCACGGACTCTGGAAGGCCTGACATGCTGAGTAAAACCATGGAAAAAGCTCTCAACGAGCAGATCAACGCGGAATTTTATTCCTCATACATGTACCTCTCCATGAGCACCTATTTCGATTCCGTCGGGTTGCCCGGTGCGGCCCAGTGGATGCAGGCCCAGACCCAGGAGGAATGGTTTCATGGCATGAAGCTTTTCCGTTATGTGAATGAACGGGGCGGCCGCGTGGCGCTTAAGGCCATCAAGCAACCCCCCGTTGACTGGAAATCGACCCTGCATGTTTTTCAGGAGGTTCTCAGCCACGAACAGAAGGTGACCGGGTTGATCAACAATTTGGTCAACCTGGCCCTGGAAGAAAAGGACCATGCCACCAACATCTTTCTGCAATGGTTTATCTCGGAGCAGGTCGAAGAGGAGGCCAATGTAGGAGCGGTGCTCGACAAGCTCAAGCTCATCGGCAAGGACACCACCGCCCTGTTCACCCTGGACGCGACGCTGGGGCAAAGGGTATTCACCCCACCTCCGTCACAAGGAAAGTAGCGACTCTCCGGCAAAAGGCAGAGCCTGAACAAAAAAAATCAAACCCCTGCCGACCGGAAACGGTCTGCAGGGGTTTTTACACATGAGGACGACATGGCTGCGATAGAGATTAAAAAGGATATCTACTGGGTTGGCGCCGTGGACTGGAACATCCGCGACTTCCACGGGTACTCCACGGAAAATGGCACAAGCTACAACGCCTATCTGATCAAAGACGAAAAGATTGCCCTGTTTGACACCGTGAAAAAAGAGATGAAGGGCGACCTGATCCACCATCTCCGTCAGGTTCTCGGAGACCCGAGCAAGATCGACTATATCATCGTCAACCATGTGGAGATGGATCACTCCGGCTCCCTGCCCGAGCTGATCGACCTCATCAAACCGGAAAAGATTTTCTGCTCACCCATGGGCAAAAAGGCCCTGATCGAACATTTCCACCGGGAAGACTGGCCTTTTGAAGTCGTGGCCACCGGGGATTCCATCAGTCTTGGCAAAAAAACGGTACAGTTTCTGGAAACCAAAATGCTGCACTGGCCGGACAGCATGTTCTCCTATATCCCGGAGGACAAACTGCTCATCTCCAGCGACGCCTTCGGACATCACTGGGCCACCTCGGAACGTTTCGACGACGAGGTGGATCCCCATGAACTCATGGTGCATGCTTCCAAGTATTATGCCAATATCCTGATGATCTTCTCACCCATCGTCCAAAAACTGCTCAGCCAGGTCAAAGAGATGGGGTTGCAAATCGAGATGATCGCCCCGGACCATGGCGTGATCTGGCGCACCTCGCCGCAGGCCATCTTTGCGGCCTATGACCGCTGGAGCCGCGGCGAAACAAAGAACAAGGCGGTCATCATCTACGACACCATGTGGCACAGCACCGAGAAAATGGCCAAGGCCATAATGAACAGCCTGCTCCGTGCAGGAATCACTAACGTGAAGATGCTGCATGTTCGAAAAAACCACCGCAGCGACATCATCACCCAAGTGCTCGACGCCAAGGCGGTCATCCTCGGCTCGCCAACCCTAAACAACAACATCATGCCGGCCATGGCCGACATCCTCACCTACATGAAGGGACTGCGCCCGAAAGACAAGATCGGCGCGGCCTTCGGTTCCTTCGGCTGGAGCGGCGAGGCGGTAAAACATCTCACCGGATACATGACGGACATGGGTTTTGAAATCGTGGGCGAGGGCGTCAAGATCAAGAATGTGCCGACCCATGAGTCGCTGGAGCATTGCTCGGAACTCGGCAGCGCCGTGGCCGCAGCCATGCAGAAGTAGCTCGCACGGCGCTTTTCCTTCATATTGCGTGGCCAGCCCGGGGAGAAGAGCTATGGCGGTGAGCCAAAGAGGGAGCAAACATGAAATCCTGGCGCTGCTAGGCCAGGCGGAGCTTGAGACCGTCTTCACTGCCCTGGCCGGATACCCGCCGAAAAAATTACTCAATCCGTTATTTTCCGGAATATGTAACGCCTCTGAAAAAACAAAGTGGAATGCCGTTTCCGCCATGGGTATGACCGTAGCCCGCTTAGCAGACCAGGACATGGAGGCAGCCCGCATTGTCATGCGCCGCTTCATGTGGAGCCTCAACGACGAATCCGGCGGCATCGGTTGGGGC
>JBAZCG010000094.1:0-11293 GCA_041671085.1 Desulfurivibrionaceae bacterium
CGCATCTTACGGCAGAACATGTACAACTGCGGCATGCTGGCCATCGAGTTGCCGAAAAAGGATATCGAGACCATTTTCAGCCTGGGTGAGTCGGTGGAGATTACCGTGGATCTGGCCGGTTGCAAGCTTACGGCCCAAGGGAGCAAGAAGGTGGTTCTTCCATTTAACCTGAATGAGTTTGATAAAAATCTCGTGGAAGCAGGCGGTTGGCTCGCTTATGCTGACAAGAATTATTAGGTTGTGACGGGGTGAATTGCCCCCAAATGCCGGTATGGGGCTCTGGCCCTTTGCCGGCATTTTTTATTGTCCCCTCTTTCTTCTTTTGCGTGCCCAAAAGAAGAAACAAGAAAAGGGCACCCCAGCCAGTCCTGGCCCTGCGGGCTTCCCTTGCTTCTCGCCGAGGGCGGGACGCTAAAAAACTCGGGCTTCGCCCTCAAACAGTTTTAGCGTCTTTTTCCGCCCCCGTCTGCGAGGCGCGGCAGGACAAATGGGGGGGGGAAGGAAAGAGAATTCCCATTGGCACGCAGCCGAGCACCGGAGAGGCTGCCGAAAAGGGATTTGCACTGTTTGAGCGCAGCGAGTTTGCAAAGCCCCGGCAGCATCGAGGAGCACAGGGCATCCCGCCTTCGGCGGGACAAGGGACACAGGGGGCCTTTTCTTTGGTTCGTTTCTTTGGGCAAGCAAAGAAATGAACATATTATGTGGAGCCGCCGATGAGCAAATCCGTGGAACTCACGGTTGACAAGGTAATCAAGGGTGGTCTTGGTCTGGGGCGTCTGTCCGATGGCCAGGTGGTCATGGTGCCGCGCGTGCTGCCTGGGGAAAAGGTGCGGGTGCAACTGCGCCGTCAGCACAAGCAGTACCAGGAAGCGGACCTGCTGGAGGTGCTTACCCCCTCGGAGCAGCGGGTATCCCCGATTTGTCCGGTGTACGACACCTGCGGCGGCTGCGATTTCCAGCACGCCACCTACGACGAACAGCTTCGCTTGAAAAACGGTATCCTGGGGGAAACCCTTTGCCGGGCCGGGTTGTCCCGGGAGGAGGAACTTCACGCTCTTCTGGGAGCCCCCCTGGCCTCGCCCAAACCATTTGGCTATCGGCAGCGGATCAGATTGCAGGTGGCGCAAGGGAGGGCTGGGTATTTCGGTCGCCAAAGCCACAGCCTGATCCCTGTATCCCGCTGTCCCCTGGCCGGGGAGGGTATCAATTCGGTGCTTGCCGAGCTTTTAAAGAGCAGACCGTTTCAGAATCTTTTGAACTTGGCCTCGGCCATTGAGCTGCTCGAAAATCCCGCCCACAACTCGGTTATCCTGCTCATCCACTACACCAGAAAGGCCCGGCCTGCGGAGCACCAGGGTGCCAAGCTCTTATGCCAGACGTTGCCCAAGCTTGAAGCAGTGATCTTCAGCGTGGAAGGCCAGGCCAAGGGGCCGTATTTCACCGAGAGGGGAGAGGTTCAGCCAAACGAGCTGCGGGTGGAGTTTTCCCTGCCTGGTGCGCTGTGCGGCCAACCCTTGACCCTTGGCCTGGAACCAGGGGGGTTCTGTCAGGTCAATCTCGGCCAGAACGAGAATTGCATCAAGTTGTTGCTGGAGTGGACCCGGAAGATACAGCCCTCCAAGGCGCTGGATCTCTTCTGCGGCATGGGCAACTTTTCTCTCCCCCTGGCCATGCAGGGTTGGCAGGTGACCGGCATGGACATGCAACGCTCCACCATCCGCAGCGCTGTGCGCAACGCAGAGGCAGCCGGGCTTGGAGACCGCTGCCAATTCAGCCAGGAAAGCGCCACCAAAGCGGCCAGGCGTCTGCTCGCTGAAAATGCGACCTTTGATTACCTTCTCCTCGATCCGCCCCGTTCCGGCTGTGCCGGACTCATCCCCCTGCTGCCCGGCCTTGCAGCCCATCAGATCATCTACATCTCCTGCGACCCCGCCACCCTGGCCCGCGATCTGGCCGGGCTTATCCAGGCCGGTTACCGGCTGACCGAAGTCCGGCTGGTGGACATGTTTCCGCAAACCGGACATCAGGAAACCATGGTGCGGCTGGAGGGAGGGGAGGGGCGGCCTGAAAAGGGGGCTTAAGAGCTGCTCCCTTAATTGCGTGCATAACCGGGTTGTGTTTTTTTGAGTTTGCACCAAAGAGACTGTGTGTGATAGGGTAAGCCGGTCGCCTGAGCCAGACCCACAGTAGACTTTTTCTGTCTTTCTCTGAGATTAAACTGTGCTTACGCATAGCGCCAAATAATTAACGCCAAAAAAACAGCTAATTGGCAAATAGGGCGGAAGAATATACAGAATTTCCAGGTACAATAGGCAGAATCTGGTCTCCCGCCACACCGGGCTGAATTCTGCCTAATACAATGTTGGGGCACGACAAATAACGAACTCATGAACAACAACCTTCTCAAATTACCCCAAAAACCTTCTCTTGCTACGCTCAAACTTTTAACACGAGCGAAGCTCCTATTAGAACATGCTCTTTCACATGCTTCATCGCCATCGGGAATCGATCCTCTTGTTGCAATTCACGGTTTAGATAATTCGATTGAGTTCACTTTAAGAATAATTGCCGACCATATAGATTTCGAAAAAATTACAGGGAAAACCTTCCCAGAATCAGAACTTGCCCAAATGGCTGGTGAGATCAATCGAGTATTAAGGGATTGTGCTTCATCTGGTTTACCATATTATAGCGAGATAAAGGTTCTGAGACAGGTCAGGAATCTAGTCCAACATGGTGGAATCGACCCTGGTTCTGATTTGAATCGTTTTGTAAAAATTACTAATAATTTTTTTGAACGTATTATTTCATTAGTTTTTGGGCTGACACCTAACGAATTGGAAATCTCTGAGTTAGTCACAAACAAAGTCGTAAAAGATTTCCTGAGAAAATCAGAAAAACACTTAAAAGAAAACAAATTTCTTGATTCTATAGTGGCGGCAAGAGATGCATTTGACAATGCTCTTTATCTAAAACGCCGCAACATGAGAAGGAGGGTTGACGCTGTTCCAGCTATTGCAGAATTAGATAAATCAAAAGTGTATATGCAATGGTTTTTCGATGAAATTGCAGAAAATATCGAAGGGCTGAAGCTAGGCCTAAACTCAACTCTTTTTGAGAGATTTAAAGAAATCATTGACCATATTCCAAGTTCACACAGGTCAGATGATAGAGGTCACACTGTAATGCAAAGAGGTTGGGAAAAAAAAGATGCTCAGTTTTGCTATTCTTTTACAAGTAATAATATTATTCGCTGGCAAGCTGAGGAGCTTGAACCTCTCTACAAAATATCGCTTGGGGATGAAGAAAGGAATTTTGAAGAATCAATTAACGGAATTAACATTACACCTGATTCTGAAAATTCTGGCTGTATATATGCTGGAGAAAAAGGTTCTGAAATCATTCTCCAATTTGTAGACACAAAAACAAAAATCGGAATTGATACACTCGAAACAGGAAAAGATTACGACTGGAAAGATATTCATCGAATAAATGGAGAGTTAAATCTAATTATCGAAAGCAAAGTTTTGCTTAAATATAAAAGATGTAGTATCGCAACCCATAACCCCATTAGGTGGGAGTTAGTTTTAGGTTTTGAGCGGGTTCCTTTTACCTGGTGGCGACGTGATTACAAGAATGGAAAGTTAAAAGAAGAATCCCCAAGCATAAATAAAAGTTCAGCGAATAAGCTTATAACTTTATATGGTGTTGATGAGAAGTTAGCTAAAAAAGTTGTTTCATATCGCAAGGCTGTTGGCAAGATCTTAAAAAAAGAGGACCTTTGGAATATAGAAGGTATTAACGAAGAACAAGTTTGGTGGCTGTCTTATTTCACAAGAATATGACCAAATGCCCCAACAAGCGGGTCAACCAGACGGCGGGGAGCAGCATTGCGCTAATCGCGGCAGGTTCAGTGGCCGCCGCTGGTTACCCTTGGCGTTGGGCCACTAATAGATTCACATGGTCATTTATTCTAATATTTTTCCCTGAGGAGACGCGCTGGTGCCTTTCAATTTAACCATTCCTAAATCTGAGGGTGCCTCCCTCGACCTCTCAGTGGACGTAGGAGAAACCCTATTTGTTCTCGGTGCCAACGGCTCCGGAAAATCAAGCATAATGCATCTGTTTTACTGTAAACACCAGGCTAATGCTCGACGGATATCGGCACATCGTCAAACTTGGTTCTCTTCCAATGCAATTACCTTATCCCCAGATAGTAAAGAAAACACAGAGACCAACATAAAAAATAGCGACACTCAGCAGTATGCGCGATGGAAGGATGATTATTCTGCACAGCGAAGTAGTATCTCTATCTTTGATCTTGTAGATGCCGAAAATATTCGTGCCAGATCAATTGCAGGTGCAGTTGACGCAAAGGATTTAAATCTTGCACAGACGCTTTCAAAAGAAGATGCACCAATTAAGGTTATAAATGAGCTCTTACGTCTTTCAAGCATTCCCGTCGAAATTTCTATCCTAGGGAACCAAAGGGTTGTTGCAAGTAAATCTGGGAGTGCCCATTACAGCATCGCCGAGCTTTCGGATGGAGAGCGGAATGCTCTTTTAATTGCAACAGACGTGCTGACTGCAAAGAAAGGCACTTTGTTGTTAATCGATGAACCAGAGAGGCATCTTCATCGGTCTATAATTTCACCACTCTTATCACTTTTGTTCGCGAAGAGACCTGACTGTGCGTTCATTGTTTCGACCCACGACGTGACGCTCCCCCTTGACAATCCAGAGACCCGCACTCTGCTCATTCGTGACTGCACATATACAAATTCTACCGTGTCCAAATGGGACGCTGACCTCGTGCTACCGGTAACACAGATGGATGATGACCTAAAAAAGGACATTCTCGGTGCGCGCAGAAAACTTTTATTTATCGAAGGAAATGAGCGAAGCTTGGATAAACCGCTTTACAGCTTGGTATTTCCAAACGTTTCCTTGATTGCCAAGGCGAGCTGTCGCGATGTAATACATGCTGTTTCCGGAATTAGGGATGCTGACAATCTTCACTGGGTGCATGCTTTTGGTATAGTTGACAATGATCGGCGCATGCCTGCAGACATCGACAAGCTAAAAACAAAGGGTATCTATGCCCTCTCTGTTTTTTCTGTCGAGTCTATTTACTATCATTCTGAAATCCAGCATCGTATTTCGCAACGCCATACTGCCGTCATCGGAGGTGATGCCATTTTGCGCTTGACCAATGCTAAAAATGCTGCAATGGCGGCCATCACTCAGCATGTTCAGCGTTTAAGCGAGCGAACTGCCGAAAATGTACTTCGCGAGGAATTTTTTCGGCACTTGCCTCAAAAACAAGAAATTGTTGCCGCAGCACCAATTAGTATTTTGATAGATGTGGCTACGATTGTAGCATCTGAACGTAGCCGCCTCCAAGGTGCAATTGATTCTGGCAATCTTTCAGCGATCATTGAAAAATACCCAATCCGTGAGACGGCTGCACTGAATGAAATAGCGGACAAATTAGGTTTTAAAGGACGGGAGCAATACGAAGGGGCGGTACGGAAGTTGTTGATGGACGATAACGATGCTTTAACTTTTGTGAAATCACTTTTTGGCACGTTGGTAGCTGACATCAATACAGAACAATAACAGGGGTCAGTCCATGGTCTCTCTGCGGACCTGGCCCAACAATTGGGTCAACCAGACGGCGGGGAGCAGAGTTGCTCGTCGTCAAGTTCAGTGGCCGCCGCTGGTTACCCTTGGCGTTGGGTGAAGATAATGATCAAATACAGAAGTGCCCCGGCGATAAAACCTATTGCCCCAGCCGTATACATATCATCAGCGGTATAGATATGAGTTTTTTCGGTATTGTTTTCAGCAGAGAACAAATGTTTCTCTTTGCCGGGGCTTGCGGTCTTGCCATGCTCCTTATCGGGGCTTACACCAGAAATGCCATCAACCGCAGACAAAAAGCTGCCGCCGAGTTTCGTAGCGCATTCGATGGTGTAATTCTCAATTTGAGGGAAAATCCAGAATGTCCCATCGCCCAATTCACCTACACCCTTCATAACGGGCACCTTGCCGCTATCACCAGATACAGAGATCATGTGCCTTTCTGGAAGAAACGCAGCTTCGACCGGGCTGTTAAAGATTACAAAGAGGCACACAATATGGCACAGGATTGGGGAAATAAATTTGCGATTGTGTATTCTGAAAACACCCCAATAGCGAGAGAGAAAAGAGAAATTTACGGCAAAATTATTCATAAGTTGTTGTCCTTCGCATGAACAAGAGCATCACCCAACAATCGGCTCAACCAGACCGCGTGAAGCGGCGGATTTTCAAGGGTAAATCAGTGGCGCGGTCTGGTTACCCTTGGCGTTAAGCATGAGAAATGAAACAAATGAATAAAAAATATATACCAATGTTTGTAGCGTTATTCCTAGGTGTCTTTTGTAGTTTTATATGGGCGAAAGTTTTAATTTCAAAAAATGCTACACCACAAAACATTAACGACAACTTAACTACATTTTATATTATCTATACGACAATAGTGACAATTCCTATTTCAATTTTCAGTTCTGCAAGTCCATGGGCAATTGGCTGGCTGTTAGTTTTTGGGTTCTATTTTTCTGGTATTGTAGTTATTCCATATTTTGGGCAATGGAATTCAATGGAATTCCGGGGACAGCATACTTAATAGGCCGATCTTAAATTCAGTGGCGCGGTCAAGCGACTCGGATCGTTAGAGCCCCAAATATCTTTGTCTTGTACCTTCCGCTCTTGGAAAAATAAGGAGGGGACCCGATGCCAAAACAGGTTAGCCGTTGTCCTTGGGTTGATCTCACAAAAAAAGATTACCTTGAGTATCACGACAAAGAATGGGGTGTTCCCGTTCACGATGACCGGCGCTTGTTCGAGTTCCTCACCTTGGAAGGCGCCCAGGCAGGGTTGAGTTGGTACACCGTGCTGCGCAAGCGGGAACAGTATCGCCTCGCCTTTGATCACTTCGACCCGGAACAGGTGGCACGATATGACGAGCAGCAGGTGGCATTACTTCTGGGTAATCCCGGGATTATCCGCAATCGGCTGAAAATCCTTGCCGCAATCAATAACGCCCAGAGGTTTCTCGAGATTCAGGAGGCGTTCGGCAGTTTCGCCGTCTATATGTGGCGGTTTGTTGATGGCAAGCCGATTGTGCATGAAATCAAGACGTTGAGCGATTACCCGGCCACCAGCCCGGAATCAGAGACGATGAGCAAGGATCTGCGCCAGCGAGGGTTTAAATTCGTGGGTTCCACGATTTGCTATGCCCATATGCAGGCCATTGGCATGGTGAACGATCATAGCGTGGATTGTTTCCGCAGGCAGGAGATTATTGCGGCCTATGCGGGGATGGGTATCTGAGTATTCCGGGGGAGCCACGGGTGGGCGCATTTTAGGTTATAAGTTTCACTACGCCAAATATTTTTTACAGATACGAATTTTAGATTATACTCTGAAGGACCCTATTGTCTCTCCCCCTGAATGTTAACCAGAAGAAAGGAGCAAGATGAAAGTCCAAATTGAATCAATCTTCCCGTCAAGTGAATCCCCGCGCTACCTGTTCGGCAAGATCGGCAAGAAAAGCACCGATGAATACGTGGTGTTCTCGCCAATGGATAATGGGTCGGATTTTTGCTTTGATCTGAACGATATCGTTAAATTTGGCAAAGTATCCCAAGGTCCGGTTGAAGCAACAAATCAAACCAAAAACAAAACTGCCTTGGTTGGCATCCACGACATCTGTATTACCAAAGACGTAATCAGGGTGCGATACGATTCACAATTCCCCTGAAATCGGCCCGTAACAACCAATCTTTGCAAAAATCAGTTCTTGCGCCTCCCCTTGGCCTCATGCAGTGCACCGAGCAGCTCCAGCACCTGATCCCTGGTGTTTTTCGGCTGGTTGAGGAGGAGGACAAAGCTGTCCAATCCACGTTCTCCGGCAAAATACCCGGCATACCCGTACACCCCGGTCATGGTGCCGGACTTGCGCAGACAGCGGTTTTCAAAGGGGAGCAATCCGGCATGGGGCTTGAACGCCTCCAGAATGGCGAGCATCGCCCTGGGCGTAACCCGGTTCTGTCGGGAGAGGCCCGAGCCTTCGCGGACCACGATATCCTTTTCTGAAAGTCCCAACTCGTTGCGGTAAAAAGCGGTCATGGCCCGCTGTCCCTTGTCCCAGGTGGCGGGCCAGCCGTACTGTTTTGCGCCCATGGCCAGGAAAATCTGGTTGGCGGTAAAATTATTGGAATACTTGAGCAGCTTGGTCAGTACCTCGTCCAGGGTCTTGCTTGAGATATGCTCGTACACCGGTTTGAGCCCCTCCGGCACCGGGCCGGGGATGATTGTGCCGCTCACCGTTATCCCCTGTTTCTTGCACATGGCGGCAAACAACTCCCCAACATAGCGCAGACTCTGGTTGCCGGTGGCTGTGGCGTTGATCCGGTGGCTGCCTGGGGGTAGCCCTTGCGCCAGTTCCCGCATCAGCGGAAGGGCAGGAGTCTGCTCCTCGCCGGAGCGCACGCTGCCGTCTGCGGCCTTAATGAGATTGATGGTATTGAAGTTCACCGCCAGGCAGCTGTTCTGGGCATCGTAGGGATTGAGGGTGTTGCTGGCCCCATCGGTTGGGTTTTCAAGCTGGCATCCGCTGTCATCGACATGGATGTTGCGGAGCGCGGAAATGCCGCGTCCCCGGAGCACCGTTACAATCTGTGCCACCTCTTCGGAAATTAGCAAGGGGTCAGCCAGGCCCCGAATGTACAGGTCGCGGTCACCGCTGAGATACAATCGGGTGCTGAAACGGTACTCCTTGCCCAGGATCTTGATGGCGGCCAGGGCCGTGCCGATTTTCTGCACGCTGGCCGGCATGAACTGGCTGTCGGCGTTGTGTTCGTAGATGGTGACCCCGTTTCGGGTGACGATGAGGCCGCCATTTTCCGCCAGGCTTTCCAGAGACTGGCTTGCTCCGGCCCAGACCGAACCGGGCAGGGCAAGACACAGGCCCAGACTGAGCAAAAAAATACACCGCATCCCGCCCGGTTTCGCGAACAAGAATGCGGCAAGGGCCCTTTTTTTCATGGCGTTTTCCTTGAGTTTGGCGAATACTTTGCACATGGATGACATATCCACGGAATGCACGCATTTACCCATGACCTAGTCTCCATTAAAAGCCTTTTGTTACCAACAACCAGAAAAAGGAGAAGCCACATGACCAAAACAGAGAAGAATCTTTGGGAGGCCTTTGCCGGAGAATCCCAGGCGAACCGCAAGTATTTGGCCTTTGCCGATAAGGCGGACAAGGAGGGGCACCCTCAGGTAGCCAGACTCTTCCGCGCTGCGGCCCATGCGGAAACCATTCATGCCCACGCTCATCTCCGGGCGCTCAAGGCCATCGGCGATACCGCCACCAACCTGAAAGAGGCCATCGGCGGCGAGACCCATGAGTTTCAGGAGATGTATCCGGGCATGATTGAGGCGGCCAAGGAAGAAGGGCACAAGGCGGGCGAACGCAGCTTCAACTACGCCAACGAGGTGGAGAAAATTCATGCCGCCTTGTACCAGAAAGCCTTGGATAGCTTGGGCAGCCTGGAGAAAACCGACTTTCATGTCTGCTCGGTGTGCGGCTACACCTGCGAGGGCGAGGCCCCGGAAAAATGTCCGGTGTGCGGGGCCAGCCAGCGGGCTTTTGAGAAGGTAGACTGAAACAACTTATGGCTATTTCTCTGACCAAGCGGCTTGCACAGCTGGACGATTTTCCTTCTCTGCCCCAGAGTCTGCATCAGGTTTTAAGTGAGCTTGACGCGGCCGGGGCAACCGCATCATCTTTGGAGTCCATTATCGGAGAAGATCCGATGCTCACCGCGAGGATACTCCGGGTAGCAAATTCCGCAGCCTACGGTTCCGCAAAAAAAATCAGTAGTGTTGCCAGAGCGGTTACCGTTCTGGGGTTTAATGAAGTTAGGAATCTAGTGGTGGCCTTGTCCTTGTCCGGATCTTTTTCCTGCGACCTTGAAGTGGATGAATTTAATATCCGCCAACTTTGGTTGCATCTGGTTGCCACCGCCAGGGTTGCCCAGATTCTTGCTCTACAGATTCCGACCCTCAAGGCGGACGAGATGTTCACCGCCGGATTGATTCATGATCTGGGGAGAGTGCTTTCCTGTCTCTACCTTCAGGAAGAGATGCGGCAGATTATCGAAACTTCCAGAAATGAAGGGCTGTCCATGCTGGAATCGGAACGGAGGTTTGGTCTCTCCCATGCCGAGGTGGGAACTTTTCTCGCCACCAAATGGGGCTTCAGCGATTTGCTTGCCAACGTGGTCCGCTATCATCATGCCCCTGCCGGGGCAGGCAATCACGAGCAGGCTGCCGCTCTGGTGTATCTTGCGGACGGAATAGCAAAAAAGCTGGGGCTGGGCTGGGATCTGGCCGACGAAAACGACAAGTTACTGGTGCCACGATGCTTGGGGCTCAGCGGAGAAGCGGTCAAGGCGGCGGCAAAACGGTTGCACGAAGAAAAAGAGGATCTGGTGACTCGATGGAGTCAGATCCTCTTTAGCTAAACCGACTACTGGGCATAAAAATCGAGAATGCTGTCCACCAGGGCCGGGATGGTGTAGGTCTTTGGCTGTACATCGATGCTCAGCCCGGCCTTTTCTGCGGTTCTGGTGGTGATTGGGCCGATGGTCGCCACCTTGACCCCGGCCAGCAGCGTTTCCCGCTCCGGGCCCAGCATCTCAAGAAAGTTCGTCACCGTGGACGAGCTGGTGAAGGTGACCATGTCGATGCCGCCTTCGGCCAGTTCCTGGCGTACCAGGTCATAGTCCTTGGGCCGGACATTCTGGTATACCGGCACAACGGCAACCTCGGCCCCGTTCTCCTGAAGAATCTCCGGCAGAACCTCCCTGGCCTTCTTGGCCCGGGGCAGTAAAACCTTGCATCCTTTCACCCCCTGGGCCACCATGCCGGCGGCCAGACCCTCTCCGGTGAATTCTTCAGGTACCAGATCGGCAGTGAGGCCGTATTCCTTCAATATTTCTGCGGTGGCCGTGCCGACCACGGCGATCTTCGGCCCAGCCAGAGCCCGGCAGTCAAGGCCCCGTTCAAAGAGCCGGGTAAAGAAGAAGCGGATGGCGTTGATACTGGTAAATACCAGCCACTGGTAGTCGCCAAGCCGGTTCAATTCCGCGTCCAAAGGCTCCCAGCTATCCGGCGGCGCCAGGGCGATGGTGGCACCTCCCACGCCGTCCGCCCCCTGATCTTCCAAGAGGCGAACCAG
>JBAZCG010000095.1:0-11255 GCA_041671085.1 Desulfurivibrionaceae bacterium
CACCAACCCCACCGCACCGGGTTGCACCGCCGTGCTCCCTTCCTTGGCGACTTGCACCACCAACCCAACCGCACCGGGTTGTACCGCCGTGCTCCCTTCCATGGCGACCTGCACCACCACCGACCCCACCGCACCGGGTTGTACCGCCGTGCTCCCTTCCTTGGCGGCCTGCACCACCAACCCAACCGCACCGGGTTGTACCGCCGTGCTCCCTTCGTTGGCGACTTGCACCACCAACCCCACCGCGCCTGGTTGCACAGCGGTGCTTCCTCCGGTGGAGACCTGCGCCACCAATCCCACCCTCCCCGGTTGCACTGCGGTATTGCCGCCTCTGGCAGACTGCGCCGTTAACCCTACCTTGCCGGGATGCACGGCTATTTTGCCACCAGTGGTGATTGAAACACCACCGACAGAGATCGTCGGCATCATTCAGGCCGTGGTTGCCATGGACTTGACGATACCAATCCAGACTTCCCCAATGGACATCGGTGTCCAGCCCACAACCCCGGCCTCAACACAGGATACTTCCGGCAATAACAACAATGGAGAAAACAGAGAACGCAGGGCGGAAGAAATACCCCTTACCACAGCCTCCCGGGAACTCCCCCTGGCCAGGCAGCCGATCTTCGATCTTAATGGCGGCGGAGTTGCCGGTCAAAACATGGTATGCAAATGATGAAAACCAGAAAAAAGACCCTAGCCCTACAGAGATTTTTTCGGCACAACATCATCGTCTTTGCCCTTGCCGTGATGCCGGGATTTTTCTCCCAGACGGCACTTGCCGCCGAACCCGCCGGCAAGGTTGACGCCGTGGCCGGACAGGTGACCGTGGCCGGAACCGACGGTGCCATCCGCACCCTGGCCAAAGATGCCCAAATCTTTGCTGTGGACATCATCAGCACTGGGCCCAACTCCCGAGTGCGCATCATCTTCAGTGACGAGGGCGTAATCTTCCTGCGACCCTCCACCCGCTTCGTAATTGATTCTTACAAGCACACCGGTAACACCCAGCAGGATGAAAGCAAATTCTCCCTGGTCAAGGGCGGCTTCCGTTCCGTCACCGGTGCCATCGGCCAGGCCAACAAGGAAAAAGTCCGGATCGAAACCCCGGTGGCCACCATCGGTATCCGCGGCACTGACCACGAAGGCCGTTACTGCGCGGGCGATTGTCTGGATCTCACCAACATCGGCGTCAGCGCACCAGCGGACGGCCTGTACACCGCCACCAACGTCGGCCAAACCATGGTTGGAACCCAACAGTTCGGTCCTGGCCAGTATGGCTATACCACCCCAACCAAAATAACTGTCCGTCTTCCGGAGCCACCGCCAATTTTGACCATGGACCCAGCCCTGCGGGGAGCATTGACACCTCAAAAAGGCACGGAAAAAAAAGACAAGAACACCCCTGCCGGCGGAAAACAGGGTGATCAAGGAGAGAAATCAGGAAAAACAAACCAGCCCGGGCAGACTGGGCAGGGAGAACAGCCTGGAGAGGGAACAAAGGAAGGAATCGAGATTCCGGCCAAGCCACCAACCACCCGCACGATTCAGTGCCAGTAGAGGTGACTACTTCTCCTTCCGCTCATACACCCCGTCCCATCCCTCGCCCGGATCATCGGCAGCCAGCGCTGCGATCCGTTCAAGATAGATCCCATACAGACGGAGGTCCGGAGCAAACTCCCGTAGCCGGCTGAACCCGGCCCGCGCCTCCTCCCAGTGACGGGCCCGGAAGTCGGCCAAAAAACGATGGTAGTCGGCAAGCTCCTGCTGCAAAGCCTCATCCGCCTCGCTGCTTCGGCAGACAGGCTCATAGACCCGGATGGCCTGAACCTTACCCTTTACCCGCACCAGGTCAAGCTCGCGAAAGACAAAGGCCTCGCCAGCCGCAGCCCTTGTAGTCTCGCCCACCACCAGACCCACGCCATAGTACTTGGTGGTGCCCTCCAAGCGGGAACCGAGGTTCACCGCATCGCCCAACACGGTGTAGGCGCGGCGGAACTCCGACCCCATGTCGCCCACGTTCATCAACCCGGTGTTGATCCCAATGCCAATGGCAATTCGGGGCAGACCTTCATTGGAAAAATCCCGTTGCAATCGCTCGGTTTCTTTCAGCATCCGCAGAGCCGCCTCGATGGCCTGTACCGCATGATGCTCGTCAGGCACCGGCGCGCCCCAAAAGGCCATAATCATATCGCCCACATACTTGTCAATGGTGCCACGCGTCTCGAAGATGATCTGTGTCATGGGCGTGAAGTAACGGTTGAGCAATTTCTTGAGATCAGCGGCGGTAAGGGCCTCCGATAAAGTGGTAAAGCCGCGAATATCGGCGAATAAGACACTCAACTCCCGGGTTTCGCCCTCAAAGCTGTACTTTTGCGGGTTCTCACTCATCTCCTGCACGATTTGGGGAGGCACATACTGACCAAACATCCCCTTAAGCTGGCGACGCGAACGGGATTCAACCAGAAAACCATACGCCAGGTTGCAGGTGGCGAGCAGCGCGGTCAGAATCAACGGCATTGCCAGGGAGAGCACCAGCCCCTGCTTCCACAGAGCAAGATTGCCCAGCACCAGCGCAGCCGCCACCACAAGGGTCCAGAGCATCTGCCACATGGGAGCAAAAAATGGCAGGGCAAGGGCCAGAGCCAGACCGACAACCACCATTACCACAAAATCCGCGCCCTGGCCCCAGGCCGGCTGGACCAAAAACCGTTTACCAAGGATGGCGTCGATCAAATTGGCCTGGATTTCAACCCCTGGATACACGGACTGCACCGGAGTGGAGCGCAGGTCAAAGAGACCGGGTGCGGTGGTTCCCACCAGAACAATGGCCCCCTCCATCTGACTGACCGGCACGGTCCCGGCAAGCACAGCGCTGGCAGAAATATAGGGAAAACTGCCCGTGGCTCCGAGATAAGGCACAATCATCTGCCCATCGGCATCGGTGGGGATGGAGGCAAACCCTGAAAGCTCAACAGCCTCCACAGTTTCTAATCCGTTGATCTGGCTGGTGTGCAGTCTGACCGAATCCGCCAGCAGAAAATGCCTTAGGGTTTCCAGGGCCAGAGAAGAAAAAAGTTGGTCGTTGTACCGGGCCACAAGAGGCGCTCGCCGCACCACCCCGTCGAGATCGGGAATCAGGCTAAAAAAACCGCTACCCAGGGCCGATTGGACAAAGATGGGAAGATTGGCGGTGTAGCCGCGCATGGCGGGGAGGGAAGACTGGTGGAGGACCTGATGATTCGTAACGACAAGCGGCTGAGGCAACATCCCGATCCGCTGGGGTTCGCGGGGCTGAAACGTGTACCCCAACAGCACTTCCTTACCGCTCAAAACTTCGGCGAACATGCGGTCGCGGTCAAAACGCTCCTTAAACCGCGTAAGCTCCGCAACAAGGGCCGGGCTGCCGTCCCCTTTTTTTTCAAAAAAAGCCGCCACTTCCAGGGCCGGATTGATTTCCGGCTCGGAAAACATCACATCAAAAGCGACCACTGCGGCGCCGGCTTGGATGAGCCGCTCGACCAGCACCGCGACTTTGGCCCGCGACCAAGGCCAACGCCCGTGCTCAGTCAGGGAACGTTCATCAATGTCAACAATGACCACCTTGACGGCTGCCTCGTTTGGCGTGGCTTCGGCAGCAATGCCACCAACAGCTCGCATGCGGATGTCAAAGGCCATCAGCTCCAGCCGCTGCGGCAAATCGCCGAAAAACTCTGGCCGCACAAACTGGACCCAGAGTAAGACCATGATCAAAAAAAATCCCATGGCGATAGCCATGATCCGGCGCATTCGATACTGCATCGAAGCAATCTCCATAACCCAAGGGAAAAAAACGCATTCCAAGAAACAATAGCGGAACACATGCACGATCCATCCTGTGCAACCTCGCTCACTTTCTGACAGGTTCACAAAATTGTTTACCTGATAATCATGGGGTCGGCAATGCTTGCCGGCCCAACCCTGAATCTATTTCTATTGCAGCCTCCTTGTTACCCGCCATATTTAATGTATACTAAAAACAACATCTTCCAACATCTCTTCCTTTTTTCACAGGAGTTCTCCATGACAGCCACAATTCTCTATGATCTCATTATCATCGGCGGTGGCCCTGGCGGCTACACCGCCGGAATCTATGCCCAACGGGCCGCGCTAAAAACACTACTCATCGAAAAGGGTATCCCCGGCGGCCAGCTGAACAATACCGACGAGGTGGAGAACTGGCCCGGCACCGAAAAGATCAGCGGTTCGGAACTGGCCATAAAATTTTCCCAGCATGCCGCCGCCTATGACCTTGAAGTGCTAAACCGTGAAGTTATTGCCGTTGAACCGGGGCTTGACCACCACACCGTCATCCTTGATAACGGCGAAAAACTCACGGCCCACGCGGTTATTCTTGCCACCGGCGGCAGCCCAAAAAAGCTGGGCATTCCGGGGGAGGACCAGAATTATGGCCGGGGGGTTTCTTATTGCGCCGTATGCGACGGCTTTTTTTTCCGCAACAAAACCGTGGTGGTGGTAGGCGGCGGCGACAGCGCCCTGGAGGAATCCCTATATCTGGCCAAGCTCGCCAAGCAGGTGTACATCGCCCATCGCCGGGACGCATTCCGGGCGGGGATGATCCTCCAAAAAAGGGTGCTGAATGAAAAACGGATCACCGTGCTCTGGCATACGGTGCTTACCGAAATCCAAGCGGACGCACAGGGAGTGAACGGAGTGATCACCCAAAATACCCTTAATGGCGCAACCGACTCCCTTGCCACCGACGGGGTTTTCGTCTTTATCGGTTTTGAACCGAACAATTCCCTGGTTCCGGCGAGCACCAGGATGAATGCCAACGGCTATGTGATTGCCGACGACAAATGCGAAACCAACACATCGGGCATCTTTGCCATTGGGGATCTCAAGGAAAAATACGCCAAGCAAATCGTCACCGCCGCAGCGGATGGCTGCACAGCCGCCCTGGCTGCCGCCCATTATGTGGAGAACAAGAAGGCCGGATCGTAACCCGCAAAAAAGACCTCATCGGACTACTACAACCACTCCTGCCCTGTCCTTTTCTCCGAACCTCGCTTGAAAAAATACAGTAGGAGCACCCCGGCTGCAAAACCGCCGACATGGGCCCACCAGGCCACCCCGCCCTCAACCACCCTGCCCGCCGCAGCCTGCTGGGCAGCCCCTTGCAAAAACTGCATCAGAAACCAGAACCCGATAAAAAAATAGGCCGGAATCTCCACCAGATAAAAGAGGATAAAGATCGGAATAAAGGTAAGAATCCGAGCCCGGGGATACAGAAGAAAATATGCGCCCAGCACCCCGGCAATGGCGCCGCTCGCCCCGATCATCGGGGCCTGAGCCTGGGGATTAGCCAAAAACTGGGCAAAGGCCGCAGCAACCCCGCAGAGAAGATAAAACAACAGATAGCGGCCATGCCCCATCCGATCTTCCACGTTGTCGCCAAAGATCCACAGCATCCACAGGTTGGAAAAAATATGGAGCAGGCCGCCATGGAGAAACATGGCGCTAAAAACCGGAGCATAACTGGCAAGGGCGATGGCTTTTCCCGCCTGTTCGGCGGCAAAACGAATCGGCACAAAACCATGGACCACGATGAAGCTTTCCATTTCCGGACCAAGGCTCAGCTGATAGACAAAACAGAGGATATTAACGGTGATGAGCCAAATATTGACAACAGGGAAATGCTGGGAGGGAATATCATCTTTTAAAGGGAACATGCCTCGGCAATTCCGATTCAGGCCTGGTCAACGGGGATATTGTTCGGCTCTGGCAGCGGCAGGACGAAATAAAAATTGTTCCCCTCTTCCGTGGCCTCGTAGCCAGCCGTGCCGCCATGGATCTCCACCACCTGTTTGACAAAAGCCAGGCCATGCCCGGTGCCGGGTACGGACTGGCTCCGTTCTCCCCGGACGCCATCGGCAAAAATGGTTTTCGCCTCGACCTCGGAAAGATGCTCCCCTGTGGTGAAAACATTAAACTTGACCGCCGGCTTGCCAGGACCGAAATAATCATCCAGCAGCTCCCGGCCATAGGCCACGGCTTTCCTAGCCTTGCCGGCACGGTTTGTAATTTCGCCGGTGTACTTTACGGCATTGGAAAAAAGATTAGCATAGACCTGCGAAAGCAACCCGACATCCACCCGCAGAAAGAGTTCTTCCTCCTGCATATCCTCGGGCTTTTCCACCGCAATCCCCCGTGCACCGAATCTGCTCAAAAAATGATCAAGTTGCGGCGAGACAATCTCCCGATCAATAGAGCATTTCCTGGGGCGCAGCACAAAACGGCCCTGGGCAAAGTGATCCCGCCTGAACAGGCTCTCCAGAAAGAGGCTGTAATTGGCATGGTGTTCGAGCAATTCCCGATGGTTTTCAAGCAAGCTCCGGTGCAGACTGCTCACCTTACCAATCACCAGCTCACAGCTTCCGCTGGGCACACCCTGGGCGGCCTTGAACCCGGAAATCATTTTTTCCAGCTCATCGATATCCCCGATACGGGCCTTGAGCTGGTTGAACAGATGCTTGAAATACATGTTGGGGGTGATGACGTTGTGTTCGATGTCCATCACCAGATTGTTGATGAACCGAAGATGCCTGATATTTTCGTATGAAATCAGACGATTGTGCAGATTGTAGCCGATACGATTTGTGTATTTGCCCAGAAAGAAACGATCCGCCTTGGAAATTTTTTCAAGAGGATAGACCTCAAAAACCCCCATGACTTGTAGGTTGAGCGGTCGCTTCTCATCGTTCTGCGTGTTAGGGGATGGCTTACTATGAATCGGTACCAACAACGAATGCTCACTCTCGTAGCTCTTAAAGGTCAACCGCACATGGTCAGGAGCAGCAACCGGTTTCGGCAACAGCCCTTTCCGGCTATCGCAGACGAGAACCAGCTTTTCCTGATCCTTGTCAAAAAGATAGAGCCGACTGTGCAGGCCGAGAAATTCGGAAAGGGCAGCAACGCAGACCCTGTAAAAATCCTCGTTGGAGTCGAATTCCTGAGCGAGATCGAAAAATGCACGCAACAGATCGTTCTGGGCAGGGCTAAGATCATAGCTCGCGTAGCTTCGCTGCTTTTCCCTGATCCGCAGGCTGATCTGCTGCAAATCCGTGCATGAATGAAGTTCCTGGCTCATGATCTCCCTGACCGGCAAGAGCGTACTGCGTATTACCTGATTTCCAGAAATATCCTATCACAATGGGTCGGCATAGCGGAAAAATTAATTCCGGCCAACAAGCACGATTTCATCGGCCCCGCTCTTCTCGGCAAGGCGCACATGCACATGTTCACCGGTTTTGACCGGAATGTCCATACCCACATAGTCGGGCTGGATCGGCAACTCCCGCCCACCCCGATCAACCAGGACGGCCAGTTGGATGCACTGCGGCCGACCGATGTCCATCAGGGCATCCATGGCAGCGCGGATGGTGCGGCCGGTGAAGATAACATCGTCCACCAAGACCACCACCATCTCCTCCATGGGAAAGGCGATGCTGGTTTTCTTGACGATGGGATTCTGGCTGGCCAGGCTCCAGTCATCCCGGTAGAGCGTAATGTCCAGTGTGCCGGTGGGCAGCACACTCTTCTCCCGATCCTGAATCAGCTTCTGGATTCGGTCGGCGAGAAAGACCCCGCCGGTATGGATGCCGATTATAGCCAGATTGGCAACCCCGTGGTTGTTTTCCACGATCTGTAGGGCGATCCGGTGCAATGACCGGTCTATATCCTCTGCCGACATGATCCGTTTTTCCATCTTTTTTCCTCCAGGGGATTCAGAGAGTTTACGGCCAGAAAGAATCGATGCCCCGCGCCACCACGGCGTTGATCGCCTCAGGGTACGCCTCGCACTCCGCGGCAAAGACTCGGGCCGCGATATCATCGGGCGTGTCGGTCTCGTCAACAGGCACGCAGTGCTGAACCACAATCGGCCCCTCGTCGTACACCTCGTTGGCAAAATGGACCGTGCAGCCGGTTACCTTGACCCCACGCGCCTTGACAGCCCGATGCACCCGCATGCCATACATCCCCGCACCGCAAAAGGACGGAATCAGGGAGGGGTGGATATTGAGCACGGCCCGTTGCAGATGGACCGGAGGCTGATAGAGCTTGAGATACCCGGCCAGCAGCACCAGCTCAATCCCATACTCTTGCAGGATGGCGTTGATGGCACCATTGTCCTTGGCATGGAAAGCAGGATAGCCGTAATTTCTGGCCTTGGTAAGGCCAAGGGCGTCGGGCAGGTTGGAGAGCACCACCTCGATGCTCCCTTGCATGGCGCCCGTGGCAATCCGTTCGTGAAAGTTGTCCAAGGTCCGACCGGAGCCGGAGAGCAATACCGCCATCTTCATTAGCGCCACCTACTTGAAGTAAGGATTGCTATCGACATCCACGGTCTTCAGCCAGTTGACAATGGCGGTGTCGTAGGTGCTGGTCAGGGCGAAAACCTTTACCGCCAGGCGGAAGCGGGTCTTGAGCGTGGTGTTGCCCGTGGCCTTGATTTCGGCCAGCACCTGCGGGTAGTCGGCCGGATCAACGATCACGGTGACATCCTGAAAATTCTTGGCGCTTGAGCGCAGCATGGTGGGGCCGCCGATGTCGATGTTCTCAATGGCCTCCCCCAGGGTGCAGGCCGGGTTGGCCACGGTTTTCTCAAAGGCATAGAGATTGACCGCCACCAGATCGATGGCCTGCAAGCCATGCTCCTGCATCTGCTTGAGATGATCCGGGTTGGTTTTCTGGGCCAGGATGCCGCCGTGCACCTTGGGATGCAGGGTCTTGACCCGGCCATCGAGCATCTCCGGAAAACCGGTGAATTCGGAAACATCCTTGACCTTGATGCCGTTATCCCGCATCTTCTTGGCCGTGCCGCCGGTGGAGAGGATCTCGATCCCCAGCTGCTCAAGCTCCCTGGCAAACCCCTCGATTCCGGATTTGTCGGTGAGACTGATCAATGCCCTTTCTATCTTTTTCATGTTTTTCTCCTGAATCCGGGATATCATCTCAAAATAACCTATGCGTCTAGCGCAAACCTTGAACCGACACTGTAACGCAAAGCGGCGAAGACGCAAAGCAAACAGATGGGTAGGCGGAAAAAAGCAGCCAGTTCCCGCCCCTCGCCCCTTATTCCTCTTTTTTGGTAAACCTCCTGATCAGCCGCCGATCCCGCTTGCCTGGCCGCCCTGGCGGCGCGGCGCCGACAACCCGCAAGAGACGCCGGGCCTCCCTGGCCTCTGTGCGGGCAGCGATGCTTTCCGGGGTCTCCTCATAAAGCAATTGCGCCTCAGGCGCACCCCGCCGCTGGTCGCTCACGGCCCGGACAACAATAGCAAATTCCTCCTGTTCCTTCTGGATTCGCAGCCCGTCGCCCACAACCACCGAGCGGGAAGGTTTTACCCGAAGGCCGCCCAGCTGAACCTTGCCGCCGGCCACCGCTTGGGAGGCCTGGGCGCGGGTTTTGAAAAAACGGGCGGCCCACAGCCATTTGTCCAGCCGGACCTGTGCCTCCTCACCCATCGTTTACCCTGCCTCCTTCCTCACTTTTTATAAGCCTACCACAGTTTTCGGCCTGGGGCCAAGACCCATCCACAGCCTGACGCCCTCGCCGTTTACCGCTTTCCGCAGACAAGCAAATGGTGTATATATCTGGGCACCATGAAGCTCAATACCGTCGGCATAAAAGATATCAGGTATCCGGTGCGGGTGCGCGAAAAATCCGGAGGCATGCAGGAGACCGTGGCCAGCATCAGCCTACAGGTCAGCCTGCCGCGCCAGTATCGGGAATCGTGCGTCTCCACCTTCATCAAGGTTCTGAACACTTACCAAGACGAGATGAGCAACCGAATCTTCAGGAATCTGTTGGCCGAGGTGAAAGAAGAGTTGCGGGCGGAATCGGCCCATGTGGAAATGACCTTTCCCTATTTTCTGGAAAAAAAGGCGCCGGTCACTGGCACAGCCGGGCTCATGGAATATACCTGCCGTTTTACCGGCGGCATCGGTCGGGATGAGGATTTCATTCTGGCGATCTGGGTGCCGGTGACCACCCTGTGCCCCTGCTCCCGGGAGATCAGCGATTGCGGGGCCCACAACCAGCGGGGCGAGGTAAACCTCACCGTCAAATACTCGGGGTTCATCTGGATGGAAGACCTCATCGCCATGGCTGAGGCGGGCGGTTCCTGCGAGGTATACTCCCTGCTGAAAAGGCCGGATGAGAAATACGTAACGGAAAAGGCCTACAACAACCCGATGTTCGTTGAAGATGCGGTGCGCAAGGTGGCGGAACAGGCCATGGCCCATCCTGCCATCACCTGGTTTTCCGTGAGCGTGGAAAGCTTTGAATCCATCCACAAGCACAGCGCCTATGCTTATGTGGACAGCGACGAGATTCGCTGACCTTTGGCTCAGGCCGCCAGCCGCACCAAATTGCGGCCGGCGTGCTTGGCTGCATACAACGCCTTATCCACCCGGTTGATCAGAGCATCCATGCTCTCCCCTGATCGGTAGCCGGCCAGTCCGCAGCTAATGGTGACGCCAAGCGGCAGTTGCTCGACCTGTTGCCGCAACTTTTCCGCAATGGTGACCGCGTCATCCGCCACGGTTTGCGGACAGAGTACCATGAACTCTTCACCACCCCAACGCCCCAGCACATCCGTTTTCCTGATCTGCCTTCCCACCGTAGCGGCAACCTCTTGTAAGACCTGATCCCCAATGGAGTGCCCGAGGCTGTCGTTGATCTTCTTGAAGTAGTCAAGGTCAAAGAGGATGACGGTCAGGGGGCTTCCATACCGAGAGGCCCTGGCCATTTCCTGCCGCAGGGAATCCTCGATCTTGCCGCGATTGTATATCCCGGTCAGGGTATCGGTGGTGGCAAGCCGGGTAAGCGCCTCTTCCATCTTTTTGCGCTCGGTGAGATCATGCAGGGTTTCGATGACCGCGACAAGCTCCTTGCCGCAGTTGTAAATGGGCACGGCATCGCAGGACAGATAGCGGCGCGCCCCGCCCACCGCATCCAGCCATTCCTCGGCATGGATGCCCTCCTCCAACAACTCGGAGTTTTTGGCTGCGGTATACAGGCCCGCAAGATTCCCTCGGTCGGTGGAATCAATGACAAGATCAGCCAGACACGGACGTTTTTCCCGATAAAAGGCCTGCCAGTGATTCGTTGTCCCCACCATCTGTTCGGCGGAAATGCCGGTGAGCATCTCGCAGGCCCGATTCCAATCGGTGACTCTATGCTGCGGATC
>JBAZCG010000096.1:0-10652 GCA_041671085.1 Desulfurivibrionaceae bacterium
TCACCGGAATCACCTTGCCACGCAGGTTGATCACCCCTTTCAAGAATTCCGGCATGTCCGGCACCTCGGTGATCCGCTGGATGCCGATAATCTCGGTGACGAACCGGATCTCGATGCCATAATCCTCCTTGGCCAGATGAAAGGTCAGATACTTGTCCTTCTGGGTATCCTCATTGTCATCCGCCCAATCATCCTCTGTTTCCTCCCGATACTTTTCCTCCGCCATAGACAAGCCCTCCTCTATTATTGCCGGGCAACACCCTTGAACGAAAAAACCACACCCGGAGCTACTGAAATAACGTTTGTAAAATCATCGCATGGGCGATGTCCCGTTGTACAGATGATTTTTTTTTTTGCACCGAACACCTCACCGGATACGCCTTGCTCAATCCAGGGCGGCAGTTATTTTGCCGATGTCAAGAATCAAGACGACTTCCTCGTTGCCCAAGATCGTGTATCCGCTCACCCCCTTGATGTTGTTCAATTTCGCATATCCTCCGCTGAAATCCTTGACCACGATCTTCTGATGGTTGACCACCTGATCCACCAGCAGGGCAAGCTTCTGTTCACGACAAACGATGAGCACCTGTTTTTGCTCCGCAGAGACCTCACCGACGACCAGATTCGGATAGAAAAAGGAACCAAGCTCCAGAATCTGCAACACGGAGCCGTCATAGATGAGGCGGTTTTCCTCGGTATAAAGCTGGGTCCAACCTTCCCTCTCCGCTTTGATCGAGGCGGTAATAGTATCGGAGGGGATGGCATAGACCCGACCTGCCGCCTCGACAATCATGGCGTCTTTGGCGACCAGCGTTTTGGTGAGAGGAATGGTGATCTTGATGTTGGTGCCCCGGTTCACTACGGAATCGACCTGTATACTGCCGTGGCACTCTTTCAGGCCGGACAACACCACATCCATGCCAACCCCGCGACCGGAAAGATCGCTGACCTTTTCCGCCGTGCTGAAACCGGGCTTAAAAACAAGATTGATGAGTTCCTTCTCCGAGAGCCCCGCAACCTCGGTCTCACTCAAAAATCCTTTTTTCAGCGCAACCTGTTTCATCTTCTGCGGATCAATCCCGGCCCCATCATCGTTAATGGCAAGATAGACATAATTCTCATCCACCGAGGCCTTCAATTCCAGGATACCTTTCTCCGCTTTCCCTTGGGCCCTACGAATTTCCGGAATCTCTACGCCATGATCCACAGAGTTTCGTAACAGATGGACGAGCGGATTCTCGATCTTTTCCAAGAGATCCTTATCGATCACCGTATCTTCCCCTTGCACCTTGAAATCGATCTCCTTGCCGAGGGAACCGGCGAGTTCGCGAATCACCCGGGGGAACCGCTGGAACAAGGTGATCACCGGCACCTTGCGGATGCCCATCACGCTTTCCTGGAGCTTTTCCACGAGACCGTCCAGTGATTGGGTGGTGCCGGTAAATCGTGAGATGATGCCATCCTCAACCCCTGCCGCATTCATCTGCTTTCGGAGGTAATTGAAGGAATCGAGAGCGATAAAGAGCTCGCCGACATAATTGGCAAAAGTATCCAGCTGAGACTGATCGATCCGGATGGTTTTTCCTGCCTCATGCTCCTTGCGGACCGCTTGCCCTTGGGCCTTAACAGCTCGCTGTCCCTGGATTTCCAAGGCGTTTTCCAAGTCTTTCGGTGCGATCTTGCCTTCTTCCAGAAGAATCTCGCCGACCTTCTTCTGTTTATCCAAGGCAGCGGCCAGATCTGTGGAGGAAATCACGGCCTGTTCGAGCAGAATTTCACCGAGCCGTTCCCCATCTCCGTCGGCACCAGTCCGCACCTCAAAATGGGTGAGCACGGATTGTATGGCGTGACTGATACTCAGGTAAAATTCGTCACTGGTCGCCATCAACTCGTCGTCGATGAAATTGGCCAAGGTCATGGTGTCATCAAGATACTCGGCAAGATCATCGTTACCCTGAGCAGTTACGCTGATTTCCTGAAGTGCTTTGCTGAATTCCGTTGCAAGCGCTTCACTGACCACCTTTTTATTTTCCAGGCTTTCCAACACCTGGGCCAGAGGCTTGAGCCGGGCGGTGAAATCCTGCCCCGCCAGAAAATACATAGCCCCTGTAACAAAAATGTCTGTGCTTGGAGCCTTTTGCCTTTCCTTGATGAATTGAGCCAGGTCATGATTGGCCTTTTCCATTTTCCCGAAGAGATTGGTGAGCAGGGAGTTGCCCTGAATCTTAAGCCCCAACCCCAAGGCCTCCTCAAGGAGCTGTTGCAGGTTGATCAGGCTTTGGACATTGCCGACCTTCTCTTCCGGCCTGCATTCCTCCACCTTGAGGAGAAACTCTTCCTCCGCCGGCCGCAAAGAAATATCCTCTGGATCCTCGGCAGCCCGGTCGAGCATCTTCTGGAGATAATCCACCCCCTTCAGCAGGACGTCGATGATCTTTTTGGAAACAAGCAACTCGCCCTTGCGGATGCTATCGAGCAAATTCTCCAGCCGGTGGGCAAATTTATTGATATTGGTGAGGCCGAAAAAGCCGGAGTTCCCCTTCAGGCTGTGAACCGGCCGAAAGATTCTGTTGATGATCTCCAGGTTCGCCGGATCGTTTTCCAGCTCGATGAAAGAGGTCTCAATCCCATGCAATGACTCATTGGATTCATCCAGAAATCCCTGCAATGCCCTGATATCCATGACATTACGCATGACGGCCCTCCTTTTCCACCAACCTATTCAGGATACTGTTCACCCGATTCAGGCGGAGGGCGATGGCGTCGGTGGCCGTGACAAGCTCCTGAATGTCATCAAAAGGCTTGAAAAAGATATCCACCGCGCCGTAACGAAAGGCGTTCAGGGTATTGTTGATGGTCATGTGGGCGGTAATGACGATTACCTGAATCATCCCATTAAAATTCTTTATTTTTTTGAGCAGGCTCAAGCCATCCAATTGCGGCATCTGAATATCGGTGATCACAATATCAAAATGCTCATTTTCAATGAACTGATACGCCTGGACCGGATCGGTGGTACTCCGGACGTGGTAGGGGGTGGCGCTGAAGGCAAGTTCGAGCAAACTCAGCACCTGCGGATCGTCATCCACCAAGAGGATCTTGTATTCGTTATTCATGGCGCTTTGCTCCCGTATTTTTTAGCGCTGGAACGTCTGAGTCCCTTGCAAAATCAAAAGAAGCCCTCTCCCCCAACCCCTCTCCCGCAGGTAAGCGTAGACTCCGCGCGGGCGAGGGGAGCAAAGTTGGCAGCCTTTTCAATTTTGCAAGAGACTAATCCTCCTGCCCGGCCAGCGGAATTCGCACCGCAAAGGTGGCCCCGCCACCGGCAGAATTTTCGGCCCACATCTCTCCCCCCATTGCCCGAATGGAACGCAGACACATGTAAAGACCCAGCCCGGTGCCGGTCAGCCCGACGGACGTTTTCGTGTCCTTCTCTGGTCTGGCTTTGGTGGTGTAAAATGGCTCGAAGATTCTTTCCAGATCGGGGGCGGCAATGCCGGGGCCATTATCCGTAACAGTTAACAAGATATCAGGGCCGTTGATCCGGGTGGTAATGGTAATCAGCGGAGAAGAAGAACCTGTCAGGGCATCCTTGGCGTTGCCCAGCAGATTGCTGAGAACCTGGGCAATCTCAGAAGGGTTGCCCACGATAACAGGCTTTTCCGGGCAAAGATCCACGACCTTTTTAATATGATGCTTAAAATCCCGATCGGCGGAAAGAAATTCCAGCTCAGCCAGGATAATCTCGTTGAGATCACAGCGTAGCCGCGCCTGGACATGATCGACGCTGCCTTTCTCCATCAAGGAGTTGATCATCTCCTGCAAACGTCCGGAGGCAGAGGCAGCCAACTCCAGGGCCTTGCTCGCCTCGCAGCTCCAGGTGCCGAGTTGCGCCTGGCTGGGAGCGGTGCCTTCCTCTGTGGCAGAGGTCATGGAGGCCAAAATTTTCCGGCCGATCTCAAGCCCGCCCTTCATAGCGGTGAGCGGTCCTTTCAAATTATGGACAATCCCCTGGATGAGCTGGCCAACGGCGGCCTGCCGCTCGGCACGGATCAACTCTTTGCTGCTCTCGGCAACCACCCGTTCGAGTTCTTCGTTATACCGTTTGATTGCCTCGGTGGCCGCCTTCAGCCGCAGATGGGTCTTCACCCGGGCTCGCACCTCTTCGACATTGATGGGCTTGTAAATATAATCCGCCGCCCCGACATTAAACCCCTTGAGCAGATTGTCGGGATCGTTCAAAGCCGTAATGAAAATAACCGGGATGGATTCCGTGTCCGGATCCGCCTTAAGCTGCCGACACACCTCGTAGCCGTCCATCTCCGGCATCATGACGTCCAGCAGGATGAGATCGGGCTTGGCGGCCTTGACCTGCGCAATGGCCTCCTTGCCGTTCACCGCCGCCGGAACTTCATACCCGGACCTCTCCAGTACTTTCTGCAGGATCATCCGGTTGACGAAGTCATCGTCCACGACAAGAATTACCTGGCTCGCAGCCTGTACCGAGGACAAAGCCGAGAACCCGGGAATGTCGTTATCCGCCTGCATTGTCCCTCCCCCCTTACCCCAGCCAGGAGGCCAGGGCCTCATGCAGCTCGGCAAACTGCTCCCGTAACACCTTCTCCTTGTTGTCGGCGCTTCGAGTCTGCTGCTTTTCGATCCGTTCCGCCAGCCCAGCCAGCTCCTTGAGTCCCAGGGCGCCCAACGAGCCCTTGATGCTGTGCGCCGTCCGGCTCAATTGTTCCAAGTCTGCTTGGGCCAAGGCCGCATCGCCCAGGCCGAACTGCTCAAGCAGCGCCTCGCGAGCCCCATCCAACATGAGTTTCCTCTTTGGGGGATCGAAGCCGTATACCTTTTCCAGATGCGCATGGATCCCCGCCACCAGATCTTCCTGATCCCGCCCTTTTTCCTCTTCCGCCCCGGCATCCGGCTTTTCCGTCTGCTCCCCTCCAATATAGCGGGCCAGTAGGGAAAAGACCTCGTCCGGCTCAAACGGTTTTGCCACGTAGTTGTCCATCCCGGCGGCCAGGCACGTTTCCCGGTCACCACTCATGGCGTGGGCGGTCATGGCAATGATGGGGAGCTTGGCGAAGCGCGGTTGTTGCCGAATTGCTCGGGTCGCCTCGTAGCCGTCCATTTCCGGCATCTGGACATCCATCAGCACCGCCGCCACCTCGTCGTCCAGCATAGCCAGCGCCTCCCGACCATTGTTGGCCACCACGACAATCATCCCCGCATTGACCAACACCTCCTGGGCCACCATCTGGTTAAATTTGTTGTCCTCCACCAGCAGAATCTTCTTCCCACGCAACACCTTGGCAGCCTCTCCCTCTTCCACCTTTCCACTTGTCGATTGCCCGTTCATAGCTTCCACCAAGATGTCATTGATGCAGTTCAAAAGCAGGGACCGGCTCACCGGCTTGCGCAGAAATCCATTAACCCCTGCCTGCTTGGCCCGCTGCTCCTCCAAATCGTTGCCCATGCCGGTGAGGATGATGATAGGGATATCCTGCAACCGGATCTCGCTGCGGATGATCTTGGCTGTGCTAATCCCATCCTGCTCCGGCAGCATCAGGTCAAGCAAAATCAGGTCAAAACGGGTGGCCGGGATCGTCTCCTCCCTGAGAAGACGCAGGGCCTCGCTGGGCCTGTTCGCGCTGACCACGCTAAAACCGTGGGCCTCAAGGATTGCCTGCATGAGTTCCACCAGATATTTCTCGTCATCGACCACCAAAATCCGCTTGCCGCTGAAATCCAGGGCCTCGGCGGTGCTGGCCTGGCTGACCGCCGGCAGCCCCAACGGCAGCTCGAAACAGAAGGTGCTCCCCGTGCCGGGCGTACTGTCAACATTGATCTCGCCCCCCATCATCTGCAAGAGCTTCTTGCAGATGGTCAGGCCAAGACCGGTTCCGCCATACTGTCGGGTGGTGGAACCATCCACCTGTTCAAAGGCGTTAAAAATGGTGGCGATTTTTTCCGGCTGGATACCGATGCCACTGTCGCGCACCTGAACGCGCAAGCGAACGCTCCCCTCCATCTTTTCCAGGCAATGAATGATCACCGTGATCTCCCCCTGGCTGGTAAACTTTATGGCGTTGCTGAGCAGGTTCACCAGCACCTGGCCCAGCCGGAGTGGATCGCCGATCAGGAGGTACGGCACATCGCCAGCCACGTCGATATTGAGATTGATCCCCTTGTCCCGACAGCTTTCCCGGAACATCTCCAATAGATTTACCAGGATATCTTGCAGGCTGAACTCGATACTCTCGATGGAGAGCTTGCCCGATTCGATTTTGGAGAAGTCCAGGATATCGTTGATGATCCCCAGCAATGCATTGCTGGAGAGCTTGGCGATCCGGAGATACTCCATGACCTTGGGGGAAAGGTACTGCTGTTTGAGAGCCAGGTTGATCACTCCCATGATAGCGTTCATGGGAGTGCGGATCTCGTGGCTCATGTTGGCCAGAAACTCGCTCTTAGCCTGACTGGCCAGCACTGCCGCCTGTACCGCCTGGTGCAACCGAACCTGGTTGCGCTGCCGCTGGATGGCCATGGCAGAGTAATCCGCCAGCCGCTGGATCGTCTCCAGATCTTGGGCGTTGTAGCGGCTGGGCTTGTTGGCCAGAGCGATCTGGCCAACCAACGCATCTCCCAACATGACCGGCACGGAGAGGAAGTTGGCCAACGCCACATGGCCGGCGGGAATCCCCTTGGCTGCTGGATGGTCGACCGGCTTGTTGGCGTAAAATCCCTCCCTGCTGTTGAGCGCGGCCCCCCAAAGACCAGGATAGGTGCCATCCGGGTTGGGCGGAAAAATAGTCTTGTTCTGCTCCTCCGGCAAACGGCAAGCGTTTCCCATCATCATCGCGGTATGGGTATGCGTACAGAGGCAGCCGGTTTCCGGATCAATGGTAGCCACATAGCCGTGCTTGCTGCCGGTAAGCAGGCGCGCCTGCTCCAGAATAGCCATGGCATGCTCTTCAAAGGAAGAGGTTGTAGCGAGCAGCGAAGCATAAAGACGGGAAAGGGCGTCGGTGATGAACAGCTCCCGTTTGAGTTCCTGCGCCATCTTCTCCCGCTGCTTGATCTCATACTTCAAGGTGGTATTGACAACCTGGAGCGCGGCGGTGCGCTCCTCCACCCTTTGCTCCAACAGGTCGTGGGCGGCTCGCAACTCTTCCTCGGCCCGTTTACGGTCGGTGATGTCTTGGACCACGCCATCGTAGGCGACCAGCCGCCCCTCGCTGTCGTAGGCAGGTACCGGCATATTGCTTATAAAGCGGAGCGCCCCATCCTTGCGGATAATCCGGTGCTCCAGCGGGCCAACCCGATCACCGGCCAAGAGCCTCTGGATCTGCTCCCGCACCAGGGGCCGGTCCTCTTCCGGCACGATATCGATCCACAGGGTGGAATTGCAGGCAAACTCCTCGGAGGTATAGCCGGTCACTGCCTCACAGACCGCGCTGTGACTGGTCTCCACTGGATGACCATTCTCCAGCCGCACGGAGTAGAGATAGCTGGTAATCGCATTGAGGATCCGCCAATAGCGGGCCTTGCTCTGTTTGAGCTCAACCTCGATCCCGTGACGCTCCATGGCGTAGCGCAACGAGCGTTCCAGGGATCGCCCCACAGCAAGATGCTCCTTGCCCAGATATTCCTCCGCCCCCATTCTGAGCGCGGCAAGGGCGCACTCTTCGTTCTCGGTATCGCTCATCACGACGATGGGCACCAGGGGCGACAACTCCCGGAGAGCCCTGAAGGTACCCACCCCCTGGGAATCAGACAGAGAAAGATCGGTGAGAATGAGATCGGGGGCCTGCTCCCGCAACCAGGCCAGAGCCTCGCCAAGTGAGGGACTATGGCTTACCTGGAAACGGATGTTCTGACTCTTGCTCAGCAGGCCGGTGATCATTTCAACCGCTGGCGGACTCCCCTCAATGAGCAGGAGATGGATGGTCTCTTTTTTCATCATTGCTGCTCCTTGAATAATTCCCTAACCGCAGGCCCCACCGACAGAACACTGTTTTCAGAAACTCTCTCCACTCACAAGCAACCCGCCAAGCCCGGCCCGCAATCGCGCCGTGAGCCCAGGGTAGTCAAGCGCCTGATCGCTCGCCTTGGCGCCGCGCTCAATGGTGAGCGCCAGCTCAGCCCAATCCGCCAGCCCCAGTTGCAGCAGCGATCCCTTGACGGCGTGACTGTTCTTGACCAAGGCAGGGTAATCCCCTTGCCCAGCCGCCTGCTCCAGCAGGCCGACATATTCAGCCAGGGTAATCTGGGCGATCTGGAAGAGATGCTCCACATTGGCCTGAGGCAGCCGATACTTTTCTCGCAGGTACTGCTTCACCGCCTCGGGCGAGGCCACCCCCCCTTCCATAACCGGAACCGTCTCCGGTGACCTGTCGCCCAGGCGGTCATCCTTTTGGTCGCCGTTGCCCTTATCCCGAGAGAGTCCGGCAAGGATCTCCACCAGTTGCTCCGGTTGAAATGGCTTGGTCACATAGAGGTCCATACCGGCGGCCAGGCACTCTTCTTTATCGCCGAACATAGCGTGGGCAGTCATGGCGATGATGGACGTTTTTCTGCCCCTGATCTTGGCCTGCACCCCTTCGGCCAACTGGTGGTATTCCGGCTGGTCGGGGATGATCCCGGCCTCGCATTGTCGGATGAGCCGGGTGGTAACCAGGCCATCCATCTCCGGCATCTGGATGTCCATGAAGATGACGTCAAAGGTAGCCTGGGTGAGCAACAGCAGCGCTTCCCTCCCGCTGGCTGCCGTGGCAACCCGGTGCCCCGCCTGTTCGATGATCACCTGGGCCAGCTCCATGTTCACCGGATTGTCCTCCACCAGCAAAACATAGAGCGGCTCGGAGAGACTCCCGACGGAAAAAGCGGCGGCTGCCGGCTCATCCCGCGTCGGCAACAGGCAGACAGGCAGACCGCTCAATGCCGCGTCCAAACACTGTTTCAGGGCCGATGAACGGAAGGGTTTTACGAGCACACAGCAGAGGGAGGCCTTTTCCGAGGCCAACCCATCCACTTCGTCAGCCGCACCGAGCAACGCCATCGGGATGGCCGCCAGACTGAGGTCTTCGGCCAAGTGCCGCACAAGCTCGCGATTCCTCGCCGCTCCCTCCCTGGCGTTTACAATGATGAGATCGTACCGCGCTTCCGCCTCCTGTCCGCCGGACGGCTCGCCCCTCTCGCCCAGGGAGGCCTGGGCCGTGACGGCCAACCCCCAGTCCGCAAGCTGCTCCGCCAGTATGCCCCGGCTCACCTCCTGGGAGTCAAGCAATAGAACCCGACCGAGCTCCCCTTTCGGCTGCGTCGCCACATACGAGGCCGGCTGGTCTTCCGCCTTTTTGAAGCGCACCGAGACATAGAAGGTGCTGCCCTTGCCCTCCTCGCTCTCCACCCAAACATCGCCACCCATCATGGAGGCCAGCCGGCAGCAGATGGTCAACCCCAGACCGCTGCCGCCGTAACGCCGGGAGATGGAGTTGTCCGCCTGACTGAAGGTGTAGAAGATGCTTTCCTGCTTGTTCTTGGCCACCCCGATGCCGCTATCCTTTACGCTAAAGAGCAGAACCACGGTATGATCCTCCTGCCGGTGCAGACTCACCTCCACCACGATCTGGCCGTGTTCGGTGAACTTGACCGCATTCCCCACCAGGTTGACCAGGATCTGCCGCAAGCGCATACCGTCGCCGATCAGGGCCACCGGCACTGCGGCAGGCAGCCGGTGGAGCAGCTCCACCTTTTTCTCCTGGGCCTTGATCACAAACGGGGACAGGGTATTTTCGAGTAGCTCTTCAAGATCAAAGGGATGTTCGTCCAAGGTGAGCTGGCCAGCCTCGATCTTGGAGAAATCGAGGATGTCGTTGATGATGACGAGCAGAGAGTGGGCAGAATCGTTGATCACCGACAGGTAATGGCGCTGCTCGGCAGTGAGTTTTGTGGCCAGAGTGAGACTGGTCATGCCCATGATCCCGTTCATCGGCGTCCTGATCTCATGGCTCATGTTGGCCAGAAACTGGCCCTTGGCCTGGTTGGCGGCCTCAGCCTTAGCGAGGGCCTCTTCCAGCTTGGCCCGCTGCTGGAGACGTTCCGCTATATCCCGGCCCACGCAGAGCAAATACTCCCGCTCTTCCAAACGCAGCAAGGAAGCATTGATCTCCACCGGCACGATGGAACCGTCCTTACACCGCATCTGTCTCTCGCTGGTCCGGCTCTCCAGTTGACGCAGCGTGGCCAGATTATTGCGCCAGGCGGCAAGATCGGGCAGGATAAGATCCACATCAGCCACCCCCATCGCCAGCATTTCTTCCCGGTTGTAGCCCAGGCGGTTGCAAGTGGCCTGGTTCACATCCAGGAACCTGCTGGTTTCCGGGTCAATCACCACGAAGTAGTCGTTGGCCCGGTCGATGAGTCTACGGAACAGCCGCAGTTGCTCCTCCGCCTTGCGCTGTTCGGTGACGTCCCAAAAGATGCCGATCAGACCGATGATCCTGCCTTCTACATCCCTCACCGTGTTCTTGACGGTGTGCACGATGCGGGGTTCGCCATCCTTCAGGTAGGGCTCGTCCAAGGCCTCGGGGGTATCCTTGGCTATGATGCTCCGGTCATCGTTTTGGTACTTGGCCGCCAGCTCC
>JBAZCG010000097.1:0-10591 GCA_041671085.1 Desulfurivibrionaceae bacterium
AGTTGTTTGGGTTTCTTCCGAGACATGAATTTGACGCTCTTGCCAAAGATCATCATCAGGGGCAAAATATCTATGGCACCCGGCACAAATGGTGAGGATAAAGGATGTCCTGCTTTCTTTTTTTTTTGTTGAGATTGCGCCTGGAAATCAAACAACAAAAAAACCGCCTCTCTGTGAGGGACGGGTTTTTTGTTGTTTGTGCAGGTTTTTGGGAGGCTTGCTTCGCCAACATTCGGCGGGCTTGCGTCTCATCCGCTCTAAGTGAGCTACATTGCAGAATGATTAGGCGATGGTCGTTGTCCCGCCACCAGAAATCGTTGACAGTGTAGTGATGCCGCTCAATTGGATCAGTTGGTCGTCAAGATTGCCAATGGCAGTCCCTGCGTAATAAACGTAGGTGTTTGCCCCGTCAACGAACATTGCGACCGAACCGATGGCGTCAAGTTCTGTGTCCGCTTGGATCGCAGCAACCTTCAGCCCCAAGGTGTTGTCAGCTCCTGCGAAGGTAACTAAGCCACCAGCACTCGTTTGCACGTTTGAGCCAGGGCCGGAACCAGCGACCAGCGCCGTCAAGTCAGCTGTCACGGTGGTGTTGCCGGCGAAGGACAGAATGTCTGCAACATTGGCATTGAAGTCGGTGATAACATCCATCGAAGTGCCGATAACCGAACCGTTAGCGCCAAAGGCAAAGGTGTCGGCTCCGCCGCCACCGGTCATGGTATCCGCACCGAGACCGCCGGTGATCAGATCCGTGCCCAAACTTGCCACGATGGTGTCGTTGCCTGCATTCGTAGTAATTGTCGTGTTTTGGCCGGCAGCTGTCGTCAGGGTTATGTTATCGTTGCCCGAACCAGTTACAATCGTCTGCGCACCTGAACCGGCTGCGGCTATTATGGTCACATTACTTGCACTCGTGCTGGTAATAGTCTGCGCACCTACTCCAATGATTGTCGCATTCACGGTCACAAGATTTACGCCATTACCACCGGCATCACCAATAGTCTGATCACCTGCGTCATTGATTGTGGCATTCACGGTGGTAAGGCCTGCACCCTTAATAGTCTGCGAACCGGCGGCAATGGCTGTTGCCAGCACTGTAGCAGCTCCTGAACCAGTAGTAATAGTGTGCGCACCGGCACCGATGGTAGTTGTGGTGATTGTTGCCGCCCCGGTAAATGGGACCGTAGCCATGTCAAGATTAATCGCACCTAACAAGGTTTGCATGGTCAGGTCTACACCTGCCGCCGTGAATGCGGTGTTAAAGGCAGCACCTGTGGTAAGGGTTTGTGCGCCATTCCCGGTTGAGTCAAGAGAAATTTTTTCAATACCGGTTACCCCACTCCAGTAGCTGTCCGCTGGGGTGATAGCTACAGCTCCAATAGTGATACTGAGCGTATCGACCCCTCCGTTGCCAGCGATGACATCGGTATTGTTAAACGTCCCGGTGCCACCATCGGTATAGGTGCCCGTAATAGTGTCATTCCCTCCAGTTCCGTTAATGGTCTCCGCACCGACCACAGCGAGTGCGATATTAGACCCGGCCGCGCTGGTGGTAAAGCTCAAGGCGGTCGTGCTGATGATTCCCGCGTAGGGGTTGCCCGCCGTGTCCTGTACCGCCGTGGCTGCTACCGTTAGGTAGTATTCGATTCCGGCCGCCAGGTCGGCAGAGGGGTTGATCGTTACCCCTGTGCCGCCGGCCGTGACCGTGCCGCCGGCACTGCCTGTGCCGGTTGCCACATTAAAGGTTTCGATCACGCTGTTGTCCGAGGTCTTTTTGAGCACGATGTTGCCCGTACCCAGCGTAATCGTTTCATTGAAGGTCAGGACAAGGTTATTGCCCACCCCAATGCCGGTGGCGTTGTCCGCAGGTGTGCTTGAAGACAGCGTCGGTGGCGCAATGTCGGCGGCGGCGGCGGTTGTGAAATTCAAGGTCGAGGCGAGGCTGATGCCGGCATAGGGATTGCCCGACATGTCAGTAACCACCCCTGAGGCCATTGTCACATAGTAGGCTGTGGCAGCAATCAGATTGGCGGTTGGGTTAATCGTAACGCCCGTGGTGCCGTTGAAGGTCACTTGAGCATCATTCACCGAAATTGTCGCTACCGTGCTGTTGTCGGAGACCTTTTTGATCAGGAAATTGCCGGTGCCAGCCGCCACGTTCTCGCTGAAGGTCAGCATAATGTTGGCATTTACGGCAATGGCCGTGGCGTTATCAGCAGGGGTGCTGGAAGAGAGCGTCGGTGCAGTGCCATCGGCACCGGTGGTGAAGCTCAAGGCGGTCGTGCTGCTGATTCCTGCGTAGAAGTTGCCCGTAATGTCTTTTACCGCCGTAGCCGCTACTGTCACGTAGTACTCGGTGCCAGACGCCAGATTGGCAAACGGATTGATCGTTACCCCCGTGCCGCTGGCCGTGACCGTGCCGCCGGCACTGCCTGTGCCGGTAGCCGCGTTAAAGGTCTCGATCACACTGTTATCCGAGGTCTTTTTGAGCACGATGTCGCCTAAGCCCAGCGTAATGGTTTCGTTGAAGGTCAGGACAAGATTGTTGCCCACCAGAATGCCGGTGGCGTTGTCTGCAGGCGTACTCGAAGACAGCATCGGTGGCGTAGTGTCGACGGTAGTGAAGTTCAAGGTTGTGGCACCGAAGATGCCGGCATAGGGATTGCCCGTCGTGTCAAGGATTACCCCAGAGTCCATCGTCACAAAGTAGGTTGTACCATTGGTCAAATTGGCGGTCGGGTTAATCGTAACGCCCGTGGTGCCGTTGAAGGTCACTTGGGCATCATTCACTGAAATGGTCTCCACCGTGCTGCCGTCGGATAACTTCTTGATCAAGATATTGCCTGAACCAGCCGTCACGTTCTCGCTGAAGGTCAGCACAAGGCTGTCACTCAGGCCAACAGCTGTGGCGTTATCCGTTGGGGTGCTTGAAGAGAGAGTCGGTGCGATACCGTCTGTGTTGGTGGTGAAGCTCAAGGCGGTCGTGCTGCTGGATCCCGCGAAAGGATTTCCTGTCAGGTCCTTCACTGCCGTGGACCCGATCGTCAGGTAATACTCGGTATTGGCAGCCAGGCTGGCATACGGGTTGATCGTTACTTCTGTGCCGAGGGTTGTCACTGTGCCGCCGGCACTGCCGAAGCCGGTTGCCAGGTTAAAGGTTTCGATCACGCTGTTGGCCGAAGTTTTCTTGAGCACGATGATGCCCGCACCCGGCTGAATGGTTTCACTGAAGGTCAGGATAAGGTTGCTGCCCACCAGAATGCCGATGGCGTTGTCCGCAGGCGTGTTTGAAGACAGCGTCGGAGCAATAGTATCGTCCCCTGCCGGTGGCGGGTCGGTCAAGGGAATCGGCTGGTCGATGGTGCCATCGCCATTCACGTCGCCTATATGGGCTTGGCTCACAAAAGTGTCAAAAGCACTCCCGGTGTAGATGCTGAGGATGTTGGCCAGGCCGGTGCCGGCGTGGGTGTGAATATCAAGGCCCAGGTCCGTGGACTCCCGCCCCTGGACTATCCTGGCCACCTGCAGGATCTGGGTCATTATGGTTTCTGGAGTGCCGCCAGAGGCAAGAATTTGGGCGATGGTGCTGTTGTTGTCCGCAACCAGTAAAGAAAGATCAGTATTCAGGCCGGCCATGCTCGCGATCATGGCCGGATCATGAGCGGCGGACGCAACGATATCCTCTCTCAGGAGAGTGGCGTCGGTCAGATCGAGAACAGAAGTAGCCGAGGTTATATGGTCGGCCAGGGCGCTTACCACCTGCGCAAAGGCGGTTTTCATGTCCAGGGTGACGTCGGCGTTAGTCAAGGCCGAGGCCGTTAAGTAGAAGAGGTTGTTCGCCTGGACCGAGGCGGCCAGTATCTGAAGCGCCGCATCAGCATTGGCGCCGGAGATCTCATTGAGAGGAGCAAAGGTGGTGAGGTCGATGTTTGCGGGTAGGCCAAGAGAGCTCGACACCCAGGCTCTGGCCAGAGAAGGCTGGACTCCCCGATCTATCAAAGTCTGCACTAGGGTGGTCAGTGGGTTGATGGTGGTGGAGCCGGGGGGGGCGGTAAAGGTGCCAAGAAAGGGTAGGTCGGTGGTGACGTCGTATCCGCCGCTGGCGACGAGACGGCCAAAGCTACCGACAGGCAGGGTGAATTGGCCGTTGATATTGGTGGTGGTGTGAGGTTCGGTGAGGTCCAGGAAGCCGTTACCGTTGAGATCGGTGAAGATCGTCGCCCCAGAAATATGGCTGCAGTTTCCCGTAATAGGGCTATCGAGTACTGCCTTACCGGCAGTCACCGAGGCGGCTGTTTCGGTAACATCGGCGGTCACTGCTCGCAGAGTCCCAAGGTCTGTGGCTTCGCCTGCCCGATCAACACTGTAGTAATTTGCCACCTCGACTCGGTTATTGAACTGGGCCGCAGCAACGGCCCATTCCGGAGAGTTGGTGGCGGTAGCCAGGGCGTTGGAGACCAACAGCATGACCTGGCCCCGGGTTAGAATGCCGGCATCAAGGAAGTCGGCAATGTAGGATACAACCGAGTTATGGGTGGTGCTGCTCACGGTATCTCCGACTAAATTGGTGATAAACTGCTCGGTGAATTCACTGTTGGTAATCGTGGAGGGATAAGAAAATGGGCTGGTGAACACGCTGGTGCGGGCCAGTGTGTTGGCAAGATCGGTCATGCTGGCGTTGGTGACTGTCAGGTACTCGATGATAATGTCCATTAACACCGCACCGGGTGCGGCATTGAACATCGCCTGAAAAAGTTTGCTGATTTGGGTCTGTTGCGAGTTCGCGGTTGTCATGTGATTTTCCTTTTGTATTAGGTTGGGAGGCGTAGTTTAAATTTGTAGTATGGGTTGTCTTTTAAGGTAGTTGGGAGGAGGGTCGCGAAAATCCGGTTTTACTGTGGAGCTCTCGATCTCTGCGGCCCACTCCCCGCGCTTGACCCCACCCATGGTGACGGCGATGGCCAGATAGACCGCTTTCCTGGTGGTCTGGCTGGTTGTTTACCTTAGCCCGCACCGCAATGGTGACAGAAAGAAGTCAATGCTGGCGAAATCTCGCCCTTGGGTAGAATCAGCGGGGCAAAGCTCGCGTCGCGGCCGTGGGGAACATCAAGGTCAAGTTTGTCGAAGTCGCCGTTGAGCTTTTTTCGGTAGCACCCGTTTTGTGGGTTTCTTGTGTTCTTGCCGACAGGGGAGTTTTGGCATAACCGAGATGATTGGTTATCTCAGCCTGCATGCCCTGCTCAAGCAGGCGCTTGGTCAGTTACTTCAATAGGCCGTTTTTGCCGAGTAGGTTTTTAGGTTTCTTGTCCCCAGAAATCAGCTGATCAAACTGTTTGTCGTTCATGTTCATTCTGGGCTCCTTGGTTGGGGAGATCAATTTGTCCCCCCCAACCAAGGGCCAGTTACACAATCATTTTTACATTTTGTTTTACTGCTTCCCCTTAACGCGCATGTCATTCTTGACAGAGTTTACCCCTTTGACTCTACGTGTAACTTCGATCGCCTTGTTGATGTCGGCTTGAGAACTAACGAAGCCGCTCAATTGAACCACACCCTTGAAAGTTTCGACATTGATCTCACTTGACTTCAGTGAATTGTCATTGAAAATTTCCGCCTTTACTTTGGTCGTAATAACGGAGTCGTCAATATATTCTCCGGAGCTTTCTTGCTTTGTCGTCGCGGCGCATCCCAAAAAAGAAACCAGCAAAATAGCGAGACAAAAATTGGCAAACAGATTTTTTGATAATTTCATGATAATTCTCCTTGAGTGTTTGACTCTTTTTGATTTTGCGCCTTCTTGGCGCCTCCCAAATCAGGCTCTACTTTTTTTGTTTTTTTCCCCGAGGATGTAGCCTGTGGCCGCATTTGCAACTATTGACGATAACGGCTCCGACAACATGACTTCCGCTCCCATACAAAGACCAAAGCACAGATTTGCCATTTTCAATTTTTTCATAATTATTACCTCTCTTTAGAGATCCAGAATGCTTCTAACATTGTTGAGCACAGCCGATTCATAAGATGTAAGCTCAGCGTTATCCTCTTAAGTGTTTTGATCATCTCCTGTGCACCTTTTACTTTCATGCTGAGATGCACAAATGGCATCCAGGAAAAATATGTTTCGGTATTTATTTAGTGATGAGTAGCAGAATGCGTGCCAGGAGTGTTGTTGTTAGGGTTTAAACCCCTATCATGCAGAAATAATAGAAGTTTGTAATTGGTATTGCTATGAAGATTGCATGTTTTGAACGGCGCGTCGCCTGACATATCAGGATACTCCTGACATCTCAGGAATTATTTTTGGTTTCTTAATCTCAGTCTTTGCATCCTCTGGAGACATGCATGCATACATTTGCGTGACGAACCCATTTTTAAAGACTTGCTCCTACACTGCTTGGAGCAGGTCTTTTTTTTGTGTTATGCTGAAAAGGCAGGCAGGGTGCAGGCCGTACCTACCCGCCCGGCACAGAGCGCAATCATCATGCAGATTATGAGGAACCAGCACAGGCCATGCGGATCAGCTGTGTAATCCCCACGAAAAACCGGGCAGAGATGACCTGCAGGGCCATTGCCAGTGTGGTCGCTCAAGATACCCCTGTGGGCGAGATCATTGTCGTGGACGATGGCTCAACGGACAACACGGTTGCCCTTGTTACTGTACGGTTTCCTGAGGTGCGGCTGCTGCAATGCTCCGGTCTTGGGCCTGGTCTGGCTAGAAATGCCGGGGTTGTCGAGGCCTGTGGCGAGGTGGTCATGTTTCTTGATTCGGACGATGTCTGGTTGCCTGGACATGTTGCAAGCTTGGTGCGGACCCTAGCCCGTGGTTTTCCGGTGGCCTATGGGGTGACCAGAAATTTCGATCGGGTCGGCGGCGGGGAGTTTCTTGTTCCTGCGCCGGGAATGGCCATGGAGGGGCAATGTCTCGCCGCCTTGGCCCGCTGGTGTTTTTTGGTTCCTTCGGCAATTGCCGTAAAGACTGAGGCCTTTGCTGCCGGGGGTGGTTTCGGAGCCGGGGAGCTGGGCGAGGATTGGTCTTTTTTCATCCGGCTTGCCCGGCGGTTTCCTTTTGGTTTTTGCGGGGATGAGCCCATCACCCTGCGTTATCTTCACCATGGCAGCCTGTGTAATTGTGCGAACAGCGACCGACTTGAGACCCTGCTTGTCTCGGTGGCCCTTGCCCTTGTGGAAACAGGGGTTTCACTCGAGGACCTAAGCCGTTTTCAGGCGTTGGCCGATTGGACCAGGCGGCAGGGCGATTGGCAGACTATCCAGCAGTGGTATATTTCCCTGAAACAGGAGGAGCTTATTTGAAACCATCCATATCCCCCCAGGAGCATGCGCGGGTGCTGGCGGAAGGCCTTGATATTCCCCAGCAGCAGCCTTCCTTTGCCCTGCCCTTGCCGGAGGTCGGCATCTGCGGAAAAACCGTTTGGGTTCGCCTGCCCGAGGGCTTGATTCCATTTACGGCCAGGCTTGAGGTGAATCTTGCCGCGCAGGTCCGGGGCATCCATATGTCCCGTATGGAAGAGGTGATTGCCGCCCTCCACGATAAGGAGTTCAGTGATCTTCGCGAGTATGGGTTGCAGCTTGGGCGGGAAATGATGGCGCGCCAGGGAGCGAGTTGCGGTAGGGTGCGGCTTACGGGGCAGTTGCCGCTGATCAGAACGGCCAAGGTTAGCGGCAGGCGATCAGTGGATTCCATCGCCATCAATCTTGATTTGAAGCTGGCCGGGCAGGGGGAGGAGCTGAAAAGCCTGGCGATGCTCGGGGTCGGCGTTGCCCACATCACCGCCTGCCCTTGTACCCAGGCCTACAATCAGACCCTGTTTCGCAAGGAGGGTGAGGCTTGCCCCCTGCCCACCCATTCGCAGCGCTCCCAGACTACCCTCTCCGTGCAATCGGTGGGGATTTCTCCGAGCATTGTAGAGCTGTTGGCCTGCCTGGAAGCGGCCTTGCATGTGACACAGGATCTGCTGAAAAGAACCGACGAGGCCCAATTGGTTTACACCTCGCATAGCCTGCCGCAGTTTGCCGAGGACGCAGTGCGGGAGGTGGCCCGGCAAGCAGGGCGGCGGTTTGGTAAGGCGTTACCGCCGGAAACTCTGGTGGTGATCGACTCGTTAAGCCTGGAGAGTATCCATATTCACGATGTCTGCTGTCGGCTGGAAACCACCTTGGCGGAAATCATTAATCATTTATAAGGGGTCACATGGCAGCAATGTTAGCGGCAACGGTATTGACCCAGGATTGGCTGCAAACTTACCCCAAAGAGCTGCGCTTGGCCTTGGGCCAGGTTGTTCAGCGCAACGGGCAGTCCATGTATGTGGCGGGCGGACCGGTGCGTGACTGGCTGCTGGGGAGGGAGGCCAAAGATCTTGATTTTACCGTGCCGAATGGTGCTGTGCTCTGCGCCCGTGAGGTCAGCAGTCTGCTGGGTGGCACCTTTGTCCTGCTTGATGCGATGGAAGACGTGGCCCGGGTTGTCTGGCAGGGGTTTACCCTTGATTTTTCCGGGTTCAGAAATCATTCCATCACCATTGAAGAGGACCTTGGCCAGCGGGATTTTACCATCAACGCCATGGCCGTCCCTCTTGCCCCTGTGACCGGCACCCTTGCCTCGCTCACGGTCATTGATCCTCTCGGGGGACTGGCTGATCTTGCGCAAAAACTGATCCGGACCCCGGCTGTGGCCAATCTGCTTGCCGATCCCCTGCGGCTGCTAAGGGCCTATCGCTTCGCGGCTACCCTGGGTTTTACCATCGAATCGCATACCGAGGCGGCCATTGCCGCCCATGGCGAGTTGCTGACCGAGGCGGCCATGGAACGGGTGGCCTATGAGCTAGGCCTGATCATGGCCTCGGCGCGTGCCTGGCAGACAATCAGTCGCATGGCACAAGGAGGTCTCCTGTGGGTTGTTTTTCCGGAGCTTGTTGCTGGCCGTGGTCTGGCTCAGCCTGTCAGCCATCATCTTGATGTGTTCGAGCATAGTCTGGAGGCCTTGCGCCGTCTGGAAAAAATCCTGTTGGAGCCGGAGGGGTACTTCCCTGGGCTGGGGGGGTTGTTTCTGGATGTGGCCCAGGGAAAGCCAGCCGCCTTGTTGAAATGGGCCGCCTTGTTTCATGATTTGGGTAAGCCGGAAACCCATCGGCTGATTGCAGACAAGATAACCTTTTATAATCACGATCAGGCCGGGGCCGCGATTTTTGAAGCTATCGCCGAAAGGCTTCATTGGCCCAAGGATGATCGTAACCGGGTGGCTCGGCTCATCGCCCTGCACATGTGGCCCTTTCATCTCAGCAATGCCCGTCTGCGTACCGGGATCAGCCGTAAGGCCTGTCTGCGTCTGGTTAAGGCGGTTGGCGATGATCTGGCTGGCCTCTTTCTGCTGGCCATGGCGGACAGCCTTGCCGGGCAGGGGGTGGGCAAGCCGGAGGGTATGGAAGAAAATTTGGCTGCGCTTTTGTGTGAGGTGCATGGGGTCTATGAGGAGTATATCCAGCCGGTTTTCGCCAGTCCGCCGCTGGTCACCGGTCATGATCTGATTGCCGTTTTTGCCCTTGAACCCGGACCGGCCTTCAAGCAGATCCTTGATGGCTTGGTAGTGGCGCAGGTGGAGGGTCTGGTGGCGGACCGGGAGCAGGCTTTGGCTTGGGTGAAGATGTTTCTTGGGATCGGGATATCAGCACCGCCGTTATGACGGAGTAAGGGACCGTAAGTCATGGGGCAAAAAATACAGATTATTCCATAGTGCCCCTAAATAAGTTTGACTGTTTTTTGAGCCCTGTTGTACCCTGAATCAAGCAGGTGTTGTCGCTGAGACTGGGGGGTATTTCTTTTAAAGTAGATCAACCGCAAGGAAGCAGGCCGCAATCATGAACGACAAGATTCCGCAAGGCCCGTACTGTTCCATTTTTAAGTCGCTCACCAAAAAAGATTTCCTGACCACGATCAACCACCATATCCTGAGTTTTCTTGGTCGTGACCCCCAGCGGGCCGGGAGCAGAGATGTGTACAAGGCCCTGTCCTACACCATTCGTGATTTTTTGATCGAGCGCTGGATTTCAACGCAAAAGGGCTATTACGCCAAGGGCAAAAAACGGGTCTACTACCTGTCCCTGGAGTTTCTTATCGGACGGTCATTGGGCAACAGCCTTATTAATCTCGGCTTTTATGATGAGATGGCCGGAGTTTTGCAGGAGATGGGTTACGACCTTGAGGAGATTAGGGAGGAAGAGGATGATGCCGCTCTCGGTAACGGCGGCCTTGGCCGCCTGGCTGCCTGTTTTATGGATTCTCTGGCAACCTTGGGTGTTCCGGCATACGGGTATGGCATCCGTTATGAATATGGTCTTTTTTATCAGCGCATCGTTGATGGTTTCCAGATGGAACATCCTGATAGCTGGCTGCGTTACGGCACCCCCTGGGAGTACGAAAGGCCCCAAAATCTCTATCCGGTGAAGTATTACGGTCGGGTGCAGCGGTACCGGAACAACAAGGGTGAGTTGCGGACCGAGTGGATCGAGACGGAAGAGATCATGGCCATGGCTTGCGATGTTCTGGTGCCCGGTTTTAACAATGACCAAGTTATCAA
>JBAZCG010000098.1:0-10481 GCA_041671085.1 Desulfurivibrionaceae bacterium
GCCATGGAATTCTTGCTGGAGGCGATTGTCAAGGCCGGGTACAATCCTGGCAAGGATATTTTTATCGCCCTGGATGTGGCGGCAAGCGAGCTGTATGACCCGAAGAAAAAATGTTATGTGCTTGCTGCGGAGAAGAAGGCCAACAAAACGGCGGACGAACTGATCGCCTTTTATGAGGCGTGGGTGAAAAAGTACCCGCTGGTTTCCATTGAAGATGGATTGGCCGAGGCCGATTGGGCGGGCTGGGGAAAACTCACCAAGAAACTGGGGGGCAAGGTGCAGCTGGTCGGTGATGATATTTTTGTCACCAATACCAAGATTTTGGCCAAGGGCATCAAGGAAGAGGTGGCTAACTCCATCTTGATCAAACTCAATCAGATCGGCACGGTGACGGAGACCCTTGATGCCGTGGAAATGGCTCACCGGGCTGGATATACTTCGATCATCTCCCATCGCTCAGGAGAAACAGAGGATACCACCATTGCCGATCTCAGCGTGGCCTTGAACACCGGGCAGATCAAGACCGGCGCCCCTTCCCGGACTGATCGGGTTGCCAAATACAACCAGTTGCTGCGGATTGAGGACGAACTTGGGGCAGCGGGTAGGTATGCCGGTAAGGGTGCCTTGAAATATATTTCTTGACAATTATCAATTGGTTGAACATGTTATTGAGTCAATAAAGGAGGGTGCCCCATGACCCTGACAAAGGCGGATCTTGTCCAAAAGGTGTATCAAAATCATAACTTCACCAAGGCCCAGGCGGCAGAGGCCGTGGAGGCTTTTTTGCGCATTGCCAAAAAATGTCTGAATACTGGTGAGGATCTTTTGATTAGTGGTTTTGGTAAGTTTAACGTGAAAAAGAAAAATGCCCGGCGGGGGAGAAATCCCCAGACCGGTGATGAACTGATTCTGGATGCCCGTAAGGTTGTGACTTTCAAACCGTCCGGACTTCTGCGTTCCAGGATTAACGGCGAGTAGTGGCTTTCTGCTGGGTAGCGTATTTCCACGCTGACATGTTAGAGGCCTAACGGAAGCAACAGGACAGGCCGTTTCGTTTTGGTCATTCAAACGGCAAGGTTATTTTGCTACGACGGCTTATCAAGACGGGTTGTGTTTCCCTTGGCAGCAAGGAGGCAGCCCGTCTTTTTTTTTAGGAGCCGTAGCAATGTTAACGGCGGCGAAAAAGGATTGCCGTGTAACCTAACCATTTCGTTGCTGCCGACCATGGTATTTTAGTGTTGCAGTCGCAAATAACACTGCTATTTGTGAACAATGGCGAATTTTTTTCTTATGTCTCGGAATGGCGTTGTGCTTTCGATTGGCAGAGAGAGGGAAAAGATATGGCTTGTGAAAAGAAACGTCTTGCGGAATTGGCCGTCCTGGTCCAGGGGGAGCTGGTTGGTGATCCCGATGTGCTCATTGGCGGTGTTGCTGATTTTGACAGCGCTGTTGAGGGCGAGATAACCTTTGTTGCCGATCTGAAACGCGGGGCTCGGCTTGAGGAATGCAAGGCCTCGGCGATCATTGTTCCCGCCGCAGTCACCGAGATCAGTGGACCGGCGATTCGGGTAAGGAACCCCTATCTGGCGGTGGCCCGCATCCATGCTCTGTTTGTTGATGAGCCATTTGTCGCCACCGGTATTGATGGGCGGTCGGTTATCGGTCATGATTGTCATATCCCCGCCGAGGTTGCCATCAGCCCGTTGGTCTATCTCGGCAATCGAGTCCGGCTCGGGCAGCGGGTAACCCTGCATCCCGGGGTGGTAGTGTATGATGATACCGTTATCGGCGACGATGTGGTGTTGTATGCCAACGTAACGATTGGGCACGGTTGCCAAGTTGGGCATAGGGTCATCATCCACAGCGGCGCGGTGATCGGCAGTGACGGTTTCGGTTACGCCACCGACGGAAACGGGCACCACGTCAAACGGCCGCAGGTTGGCGGGGTTCAGATTGATGACGATGTGGAGATCGGCGCTAATACCTGCATTGATCGGGCTACCTTTGGCAAGACCTGGATCAAGCGGGGAACAAAAATTGATAACCTCGTTCAGCTTGCCCATAATGTGGTCATCGGGGAGGACACCTTGCTCGTCGCCCAGGTCGGCATAGCTGGCAGCGTTACCACTGGAAATAATGTGGTTTTGGGCGGGCAGGTCGGTGTTGCCGGACATATACATCTTGGGGATCGGGCAATGATTGCTGCCAAATCAGGGGTGCATGGCAACCTGGAACCCGGTGCCATCGTGGCTGGCATACCGGCAATTTCCCATAAAAACTGGCTGCGCTCCAGCGCCGCCTATGCGAAACTGCCGGAAATGGTGCGGGAACTGCGGGAGTTGCGACGGAAGGTTATCGAGTTGTCCCGGGCAATGACCCCGGGCGAAAATGATAGCCTTGGCAACAATGAATGAACGGTCGGTCTGTTTGTCGGAAAGAGAGATGGTTCGGCAACAGTTTTGGCTCAATGAAGAAAGAGGAGACGTGTTATGAATTCTGACCTGCAACAGCTTGATATTTTGGAAATACTGAAGATTCTACCGCACCGGTATCCTTTTCTTATGGTGGATCGTGTTGTTGAGATGCATCTCGGAGAATCCATCCGTGGGTATAAAAATGTGACCATGAATGAAAATTTTTTCCAGGGGCATTTTCCCTCGCAGCCTGTTATGCCTGGTGTCTTGATCCTTGAGGGTATGGCGCAGGTCGGCGCGATCCTTGCTTATGTCACTGACCCTGAAGCGGTTGCCAATAAACTTGTTTATTTTGCAGGTCTTGACGGAGTGAAATTTCGACAAAAGGTTGTGCCCGGAGACCAACTTTATTACGAACTTTCGGTGAGCAAACGGAAGGCGAGATTCTGGAAGCTGGAGGGCAAGGCCTTTGTTGATGGCAAACTCGTGGCTGAGGCGGAACTCATGGCCACCTTTGCCTGAGTCGTTTTTCCGAGGCTTTAACTTCCCGTTTTTGATGCCCCACCTAACCAAACCCAAGCGAAGGCGCAATGAACATACATTCTACCGCAGTTATTGATCCCGAGGCCAAGGTTCATGCCTCCAGCACCGTCGGCCCCTATGCCGTTATTGAAAAGGGGGTGGTGATCGGCCCTGATTGTGTGGTCTGCCCCCATGCCGTAGTCACCGGCTTGACCACCATCGGTGCCCGCAACACCATCGGGTCCTTTACCAATATCGGCGGTCCGCCCCAGGATTTGAAATACAACAATGAGCCCACCCGGCTGGTGATCGGCGATGATAATCAGATCCGGGAATACGTTTCCATCCACCGCGGAACCCCGGGCGGTCATGGGGTGACCACGGTGGGCAGCGGCAATTTGCTGATGGCCTACACCCATATCGCCCATGACTGCGTGGTCGGGGATCATGTCATCATGGCCAACGCCGCGACTCTGGGTGGGCATGTTGAGGTTGCCGACCGGGTGATCATCGGCGGTCTCACCGCCGTGCACCAGTTTGTCCGGATCGGCGAGTACGCCTACATCGGCGGGATGTCGGGCCTCAGCAAGGATGTGCCGCCCTATGTGATCATGGCCGGAATTCGCAACCAGATGCGGGTAACGGGCATCAACCGGATCGGCCTGCGACGGTCGGGCTTTACCGCAGATGAGATCAAGAAACTGGGACAGGCCTACAAGATTATCTTTCGCAGCCCGGAATTGCTGCTTCAGGAGGCGCTGGCCAAGACCCTGGAGGAGATTCCCGACTGTGCGCCGGTCGCCAAGCTGGTGAATTTCTTTGCCACCTCGAAACGGGGGGCGGTGCGCATGGCCGGTGATGACGAAGAATAGCATCGGCATCATTGCCGGCGGTGGTCAGTTCCCCAAGCTCTTTGCCGAAGCCGCCCAAAAAGCGGGGCGTGAGGTGGTGATCGTCGCGCACCAGGGGGAATCCTGGCCTGAGCTCGAAAGCATTGGAGACCGGTTCTGCTGGGTAAAGCTCGGCCAGCTTGGCCGGATCATAAGTTTTTTTCGGGAGCATGGCGTCACGGAAACCGTGTTTTTGGGCGACATTACCAAAACCAGGATTTTCAAGGATGTCTGGCCGGACCTCAAGGGGCTGACCCTGTGGAATAAAATAGACGTCCGGCAGGATGACGCCATCCTGCGGGCGGTGGCCGAGGCCCTGGAAAAAGAAGGCATCCACGTCCTGGAATCCACCCTCTACCTCAAGGAGCTGCTCTTTCCCAAAGGAGTGCTCACCAAGAAAAAGCCCACCGATGAACAGCTGGAGGACATCCGCTTCGGTTGGCAGACTGCCAGGGCCATCGGTGCTCTTGATATCGGACAGTGCGTTGTGATCCGAAATCGTACCGTGCTGGCGGTGGAAGCCATTGAGGGGACGGATGCCGCCATCACCCGGGGCGGCACTCTGGGCAAAGAGAAAGCCGTGGTCGTTAAGGTGAAAAAGCCCAAGCAGGATTTCCGTTTCGACCTGCCGGCCATCGGCGGAAAAACCATTGAGACCATGTCTGCGGTCAAGGCTGCTGTCCTGGCGGTGGAAACCGGCCAGGCCCTGCTCTTTGACCGGGAGGCCGTGATCGACATGGCCAACCGGGCCGGGATTGTCGTGGTCGGGGTGGAGGAGCTGGCGGACGGGACCCTGTCGTTGTCGTAACTGCTCAGCAGCACCACTCTGTTTCGCCGCTACGCTGCTGTCATCGGCCTGTGCTCATGTGCAGCACACACTTCGCAGACCTCTTCCGCGCATCTGTGGCAGCAGCGAAGCGGCGCTGCTGAGCAGTTACTTGCTGTAGTTTTTTCCGTTACCTGTACTCAGTCATCAGGAAGATACCTCTCATGAAAGCCATGGTTCTGGCCGCCGGCCTCGGAACACGCCTGCGGCCCTATTCCCTGAAACGCCCCAAGCCGCTGTTTCCGGTGCTTGACACCCCTCTTTTGACCCATACCCTGATCCAGCTCAGCCGGAGCGGGGCCGAGGGGATCGTGGTCAATGCCCATCATCTTCGGGAGCAGATCAGGGCCATGCTTCAGGGGCAAGGGGATGTCCACGTCCAGATGGAAGACATGGAGCTGGGAACCGGTGGCGGCCTGCGTCTGGCGCAAAGGCATTTCGGCGATGCTCCTTTTCTTGCGGTCAACGGCGATATTGTCCATGACCTGGATCTGGCTGCGGCCCATCGGACCCATTGTGTCTCCGACGCGGATGTGACCATGGTGCTGCACGATTGCCCGCGTTTCAACAATGTCCGGGTCAATGGCGAGGGCAGGATCGTTGGCTTTGCCGGGGCGGCGGGGGAAGGCGAGCGGCTTCTGGCCTTCACCGGGGTGCAGGTCATCAATCCGGCGGTTCTCTCCCTGATCCCAGAGGGCGTTTTTTATAATATTATTGATTGTTATACTGCCTTGCTCACACGCGGGGGCACGATCCAGGCCTTGGTGGTCTCGGACCATTTCTGGACCGATATGGGTACCCCGGCGGATTATCTGCAGCTTCACGAGGATATTTTGCTGAAAGGAAGGCTGCCCGGATTTTCTTCTAGCCATGGGGCCAGCCCTTTTTATCTCGCAAAAGACGTGACTCTCGGAGCAGGGGTATCGCTTCAGGATTGGGTTGCTATCGGGCATGGGGCAACCATCGGCGAGGGGGCCAGTCTTACGCGGGTGGTGGTCTGGGATGGGGCCAGGGTTGCCCCCGGCAGTGTCGTGACCGACAGTATCATTATGGAGGGGGATTAAGGTGTTTACGGATCAGCACAGGCAGGCTCTTGGCAGGTTGCTGGCCGCGCAGGGTCTCCCCCCGGCGATTCAGGTGGCGGAGAGGATGGCCGGGGATGGCTCCGATCGGCAGTTCTACCGGTTTGCCGTCGGCGGCCTTTCTCTGCTGGCGGTCTTGCCAAGCGCCACCCAGGCCCAAGGCATGGCCGAAGCGCGGGCCGCCAATGCAATTGGGCAACATTTTTTCAGGCATGGGGCTGCGGTGCCGAGGATTTTTGGTTTTGCCGAGGACTGCGGCCTCATTATCTGCGAGGATCTGGGCGACACCAAGCTCCATGATCTGGTCCTTCGGCAGGGAGTAGAGGCGCCGGAGGTGGACACCTATTATCGGCATGCCCTGGCCGCCCTGGCCCATTTGCAGACCGAGACGCGCCAGGGTTTCCAGGCGGAATGGTGTTGGGATACCCCCCGCTATGACCGCGAACTCATGCTGGCAAGGGAGTCCGGTTATTTCCAGAAGGCCTTGTGCGAGGATTTTTTGGGGATGAGCGGTTTGCCCCAAGGACTTGGTCAGGAGTTTATCTTTTTGGCGGAGCGGGCCATGCAAGAACCCGCCGATTTCATCCTGCATCGGGATTTTCAATCACGCAACCTCATGGTATGTGAGGGGAAAATCAGAATTATTGATTTTCAGGGTGCCAGGCTGGGCCCTTTGGGGTATGATCCCGCCTCCCTGCTTATCGATCCCTATGTCGGTTTGTCCCTCAATCGGCAGCAGGCCCTTCTCGGTTACTACCTGGATGCCCTCGCCTCTCATATTCCCCTTGACCGGGGACGATTCATTGAGGGATATTACTACATGGCCCTACAGCGTAACCTACAGATTCTTGGAGCTTTTGCCTTCCTCTCGAAAAACCGAGGGAAACAGTTTTTTCGGCAGTTCATCACACCCGCTGCCCGTACTCTTCACGAACACCTGGCTGCGCCGCAGGGGCGGGATTTTCCCTGCCTGCGCGCGGTGGTGGAGCAGGCGATAAATTTACTTAATAACCAATACGGAACTCCATAACTCTCATGCAGACCCGATACCCCATAGTTGCCCTGGTCGGCCGACCTAATGTCGGCAAGTCGAGCCTTTTTAATAGATTCTCCAAGCATCGCAAGGCCATTGTAGATCCCACCCCCGGCGTAACCCGTGACCGTCATTACGAGCAGGTGACCATGGAGGAGCGGACCTTTATCCTTGTTGACACCGGAGGCATTGAGGGCGACGGCCGGGAAATGATGGCCGGGTTGATCCGCGAGCAGACCATGCAGGCCATGCGGGAGGCGGATGTGATCCTTTTCTTGCTTGACGGCAAGGAGGGGGTGCTGCCGGAAGATTATGAGGTGGCCGATTATCTGCGGCGGACAAAAAAACCGGTTCATTTCCTAGTCAACAAGGTGGACAGCCCGGAGCTGGAGCAAAAGCTGCTCCCTCAATTTTACGAGCTGGGGGTGGATAAGCTCTGGCCTGTTTCCGCAGCGCACGGCTATGGGGTTAAGTCGTTTTTCGAGACCCTGCTCGAAACTCTGCCGGTTTTTCCCGAATCCGAAGACATCCCGCCGGATACCATCAGTCTGGCCTGTCTTGGGCGGCCCAATGTGGGCAAGTCTTCCCTGATCAACCGGCTGCTGGGCGAAGAGCGCATGGTGGTTTCGGATATCCCGGGTACCACCAGGGATTCCGTGGACACTCTGCTCACGGTAGGCAAGCAGCCGTATCTGCTCATCGATACGGCGGGGATCAGACGCAAGGGCAAGGTGCAGGAGAAGCTGGAGAAGTTCAGCGTGCTCCAGGCCCTGGGCGCTCTGGAACGCTGCGATTTGGTGCTGATTCTCATTGATGCCGGAGAGGGGATCACCGAGCAGGACACCAAGGTGCTGGGCTATGCCTTTGAACGGGGCCGGGCCTGTATGATCCTGGTGAATAAATGGGATCTGCTCCATGGGGATGCGAAGCGGCAGAAGCAGCTGCTGGAGGAGATTGCCCGGGCCACGAGCTTTGTCGAATATGCTCCGGTGCTCAAGATTTCCGCCCTCACCGGCGCCGGGGTGAAGCAGTTGCTGCCCGCGGTGGCGAAGATCTACAAGCAGTATTGCGGCACCTTTTCAACCGGCAAGCTCAACCGAATCTTGCAGGCCGCGCTGGAGGGGCATAACCCGACCATGCACCAGGGCCGTCGCCTCAAGTTCTATTATACGACCCAGATTTCCTCCAAACCGCCCACCTTTATCGTTTTTACCAACTATCCCAAGGGGGTTCATTTTTCCTATCTCCGCTATCTGTTGAACCAGTTCCGGGCCGGGCTCAAGCTGGATTCCATTCCCATCAAGATTATCCTCAAGGAACGACAACGCAAGGAATATGGCGAAAAAACCTGAGGGGGATACGCTTGGATTTTTGCGTTCTGATCCGCAGGGCATGTTCGCGGCCTTTGCCGCATTGGCCAAGGAATCCGGCTATGCTCCGTATCTTGCCCAGCAGGAAAAGTCTTGGGAGCTGTATCTTGGCTGTCTTGCCGAAGATCTTGCCGGTTTTCTTGCTGCAGTAACCGCAGCCCCGTCGCAGTCAGGCGGTCGCGCCAGCGATCTCCCCGCTGCCGCCGGTTTTGAGGCTGTACGCACCTTCAGGCCGCTCGGTCTGTCTTTTTCCGTTTTTTTCTCCTTGTTGAAATGCGCCCGTCAGTCTTTTTTTAGTCGTTTGCCCGGAAAAGATTGGGTGGGATCCGCTGTTTTTTTTGACCGCCTGGAAGCGGTTGCCGTCAGCCAGTGGGCCAAGGAGGAGAGTGGTTCTGTTCTGCACCGGCTTCGTAAGGCGCGGCAGTTCATCCTCAATGAAAAAAGGCGCTATGCCGCAGTGTTCTCGCGGATGGCTGAGCCGGCTTTTATCGTGGATCGGCAACGGTGTCTGGTGGATGTTAATGATGCCTTTGAAGATTTTTTCAAGGTACGCGGCGAGACCCTGATCGGTAAATCATGTTCCGTGGTTCTCGGTCAGCAGGTCTGTGAGGCCTGTCTGTTGGAAAATGCGTTGTCCGAACAGGGTTCCTTTTCCAGTATTGAGATTGCCATTCCGGTTGCTGGGGAGACCCGGACAGTGCTGATGAGCGGCACCTCCCTTGGTTTTGTGAACGGAGAGGATTCCGGCGGTATCGTGGTGCTGCAGGATATCACCGCGCAGAGGGAGGTTGAGCTGGCCTTGCAGGCAAGCGAGGAACAGTTCCGGACCCTGGTTGAGAATATCCCTGATGTCGCCTGGCGGGCGGAGGCAAAGGGGAACTGGGCTTATGTGAGTCCCAAGGTGAAAAAGATTTGTGGTTATGAGTCAGAGGAGCTGCTTGGCCAGTCCAGATTCAGTCGCGTTCACCCGGATGATGTTGTGGAGGTTCGGAAGCGCTATGAGCTTCTCTTCAGCAAGGGCCGGGATTTTAATCTTCGTTACCGTTTGCGTCACAAGAGCGGTAAATGGATTTGGGTGCATGATCGGGCCCAGGCTGCAGGTGAGCATGCCACCGGGGTTTTCTCCGATGTCACCAAGCGGCGGAAGATGGAAGATGAGCTGAAGGAGTACCGTGCCTGGCTGGAAGAGATGGTGGATGAAAGAACCCAGGAGGCCGAGACCGTGAACCGGCAGCTCCTGCTGGAGGTGGCCGAGCGTCAGCAGGCGCAGCAGGAGCTGGAACGGCTGGCGGAAAGCCTCAGACGTTCCAACGCCGAGCTGGAACAGTTTGCCCATGTGGCCTCCCACGATATGAAAGAGCCGCTCCTGCTGATCGTTGCCTTTGCCGAGCGGTTATTGGCCAAATGGCCGGAGAAATTCGACGGCAAGGCGGGTGAATACCTTGAGCGTATCCTCAGGGCTGGGCGACAGTTGCAGGAGCTGGTGGATGATATCTTGCAGCTGTCCAAGGTGCGCAACTGCGAGCAGCCTTTCGGAGTGGTTGTGCTGGATGATCTCCTGCGGGAGGTGCTGGGGGATTTTGAAGAGAGGATCAGGCAGGTGCAGGGAAATGTCGGCGTGGGCACTCTTGCAACCATCGATGGCAACAGGACCCAGCTCCGTCAGCTTTTTCAAAATCTCATTGCCAACGCCCTGAAGTACCGCCAGGCAGATCTGTCCCCGGTGGTTGAGGTGAAGGGCAGAACGCTGCCGGGCAAGATTTTTGAAATTACGGTGCAGGACAACGGCATCGGCTTTGAGGAAAAGTACGCGGAGCGGATTTTTCAGCCTTTTGTTCGGTTGCATGGCCGGCATGAATATGAAGGAACCGGCATCGGTCTGGCAACCTGCGAAAAGATCGTCGCCCGGCACGGCGGGAGGATCATCGCCAAAAGCAGGCCCGGTGAGGGCTCGATTTTTATCATTCAATTACCAATTTCTCAGCGCAACATGCCGTAATAATGGTATTTTTTGCGTCCCGGTGGCCCTCCTTTTTACGCATAACCGTTTTTGATCATCTCCCCATTATTAGGGTGTCATCGGTTGGCCAATTGACTTGAGTTGCCAAAGGCCTCCAGACCCTTACCTCAGCCTATAGATTAAGCCGCCCGCTCTTTTTTTTTCAGGTTATTGCCCCGGAGACAGCGCGGCGACCACCGGAATCTTGACCGTGAAGGTGGTGCCCTTGCCCTCTTCGCTTTCCACCTGGATATCGCCTTGGTGGTTTTTGACCACGATGTCGTAGACGATGCTCAATCCCAACCCCGTGCCCTTGCCCACCTCTTTGCTGGTGTAGAACGGCTC
>JBAZCG010000099.1:0-10277 GCA_041671085.1 Desulfurivibrionaceae bacterium
CAAATACATTGAGGTGTTTTATAACCGGAAACGGCTTCATGAGACGTTGAACTATATCAGCCCGGAACAATATGAACTTTTGACAAATGCTGCTTAATCAACTGTCCGTGAAAGCGGGGGTAGCTCAGGGTGTCCCCCTTCGCAAAGGGTAGTTCTGCTGAGCCCAGCTGGTTTTATTCCATCTCAGGATGCGCAGTAAGGACGGCTGATAGTTAGGGCTCAAAGGATGTGCAGGAGCAATACTCGCAGGCCGAGGCTTCTTCTTTCCGGTCAATAAGCTTCCATGATTTCAACAGGATAAGCTCCGCGTGGGACTTCTTGCAGCTCTCGCAAACCCAGAGTTCCTTGCCATCTTTCATCTGATATTTAAAGCGTTTCATTGCCACTCCGTGAGTATTTTTGTCGATCTTGCCCCTTGCCATGAACGTATCAGGAATTGCACAGATCCCCAAGGGTTTTGTAGTAATGGCCTGCCGATTTCCACAAGATATTCGGGCAGGGGCCTGGCCCGCCGCCCTAGAACAGCTTTCCATCCCGGCTGTGCCGGAGGATAAGCTGACGAAACATCTCGATGATACCCCGAGCGAGCAGGTTGATGGATTGGGCGTTGATATTCTCCCCGGCCAAGCGGTCAAGCAGGATGTTCAATTTCGAGGGAAACCCCTCTTCAGCCTCCCAGTAGTTGATCAAAAAAGGCACCTTGGGCAGGGGCAGGATCATGAGGGAGTGGTCCGCGCCGCCGGACATGGCCACGGGCTTGGCCCCGAAGAGATGGAGCATTTCAAAAATCAGGTCGCGGTGGGCATCGGCCAGTTGGCGCAGGGGTTCTTCGCAGCGGTGGCTGAAATACTGGCTCCACTCGGCCGCACCGGGCAAGGTGGCATAGGGCACCCACTCGCCCTGCGGCTCTTTGCCTTTACAAAGGATCACATAGTGCAGCAGGGGCACATAAATCCAATGGTTGAGGTGGCAGTCGGAAAGCATCTCTCCCGATGGGGTGATGAGAAAATCCTTACCCAGGCAGTTGATGGCCAGATTTCCGTCCACCAACCGCGCCCCGATCCGTGGGGCGACAAGGGAAAAATCAAGAACAGCCACCTCCCGTTGCAACGCTTGGATGGCCTGCTGATGGTCGTCTTCCAGGGTTCGCCGCCGGACAATCCTCTGGCTCAACTGTGCAACAAGTGCAGGCTCCAGATACGGACAGGCGGCCAATTGCTTTTGCCCCTGAAGCACCGCGGCGGCAAAGGCCATGCATGAGGGGACCCCGCACTGGCCGCAGTTTGTTTTCGCCAGGGCCGCGTATATCTCCAGGGGATTTTTCATCTCGGACATGGCTAATTCTCCCACAAAAAAAGAGGCCCGCAGGCCTCTTTTTTCACCTGCAATCTGGAGGCCAAAACAATCAGACGAGCGTGTTCCAACCTGTGGATTTCTTGATCCCACCGTCGTGCCCAACCAGAAAACATTCAAGGCCGGGGCGGCTGTTGATAAAGGCGAGGCCGTCCACAGGCTTCATGACAAAAAGCGCGGTGGACAGAGCATCGGCATCCATCACCGACTGCGCCTTGACCGTCACGCTGGTGGACTGCACCGGCGAATGGCCGGTACGCCCATTGATGATGTGATTGAAGAGCTTTTCCTTGTCGTAGAAGAGTTCGTAGTCGCCGGAGGTGCAGATGGCGCCGGTGGACATCTTGACGATCTCGGGATAATTCTTGTTTTTGGCCGGGTCCTGGATGGCCACGGTCCAAGGCTTGCCCTTGGCCGCCGTCCCACTGGTGCGGATATCGCCGCTGCAATTGATGAGATGGTTGGACACCCCGTTGCGGGTCAGGAGTTCGGAGATCCGATCAACGATGTAGCCCGGCGCGATGCCGTCTAAGGTAATGCCCATGCCCTCGCGGGCAAAGGAAACCCTGCCTTCGGCGAAACGGATATGCTCCGAACCGATCCGGGGCAGCAACGCGGCGATCTCCGTCTCGGAGGGCTTGCGGCCCGCGGCAAAACGCTCCTGATACAGATCGAGCGCAGGTTTGACCGTGATGTCAAAGGCCCCGCCGGTTTGCTTGTGATGGTACAGCGAACGGGCCACAACCTCAACGACCTCCATCTGGCCCTGGGGCAGTGCGCCGGTTCGGTTCAGGTGGGCAAGCGGGGTGGAGGCATCGTGACGGCTGAGCAGTTTTCCCAAACGGCCAACCTCGTCGAAAGCCAGACCAATGGCGTGCTGCGCCTCATCCCGCGAAGGATGCATGGCGGTGATGGACAAAAAAGAACCCATGGACAGCCTGGTCTCGGAAACCTTGTATTCCTTGGGGCCGAAAAGAACCGCCTCCGCCTGGGGCGTGGGCAGCAGGGCTGCCGAAGCCGCGCCCAAGCCGAGCAAGCCGGAAAGCTTCAAAAAGGTTCTTCGCTGCTGATTACACAGATGCGGCATGGATGATTTCGTCTTCATTTTTCCCTCTCTCTACACAATAAAAAAGGATTCGAGGATATTCCCCGTGCGCCTTTCATCTTCCAGTTTTTTGCAGCCTAGGATGCCATCCTCAGGCCATCGGCCTGCCTGGCAATAGCCGCCCTTCCCTCGTACTTCCGCATGATATTGCGGGGGCATTTTTCCACGCAGATTTCCTGGCACTCCGGGCCATAGGCGATGCATTTCGGATGATCGATCTTGATCAAGCCGTCCACATAGGCAATGGCTTCAGCCGGGCATTTTTTCACGCACATCTGACAGGAGATGCAGCCCACCTCGCAGACCTTGCGGACATTCTTGCCCAGGTCCTTGGTGGAGCACGGCACATGCACCCTGGCCTTGAGGGTCATGAGTTCGATGATCCGTTTGGGGCAGGCCCGAACGCAGGTGCCACAGGCCACGCATTTGTCGGGGTCCACCTTGGGAAAGCCGTCCACCATGGCAATGGCGTCGAAGGGGCAGCTCTCGGCGCATTCGCCAAGGCCGATGCAAGCATAGTTGCAGGCCGACGGTCCGCCGAAGCCGAGATTAGCCGCGGTGCAGGAGGCAAAACCGATGTACTCGTGCTTGTGGCTGACCCTGCCTTCCTTGCGGGAGCAGCGGACCAGGGCGATCATGTCCTCCACCTCGGTCATCTTCTTGCCGGTGAGCTGGGCCACCCGCTCGGCCACCTTTTCCTTGCCGGGATAGCAAAGATTGGGCGGCACCTCGGGGTTGGTGACCACCGCGATGGCGTAGCCCTCGCAACCGGGATAGCCGCAGCCGCCGCACTGGGCGCCGGCCAGGGACTCCAATACCTCTTCAATCAGAGGGTTGGCCTCAACGGCGAATCGATGCGCCGCCAGGGCAAGACCGATGCCGAAGAAGAGGCCGATGCAGCCCAAGAGAGCGATGCCCCCAAGGGCGAGTTTGACTAATGCTGGGTCCATTTCCACACCTATCCCACGTAAACCACTAAAAAAGAGTCAGCCCGGAGAATCCCAGAAACGCCAGGGCAAACTGTCCGGCGACGATAAAGGCGATGGGCACGCCCTTGAAGGTCGTCGGAATATTGGCCAGCTCCATCCTCTCCCGTACCGAACTCATCAGATACAGGGCCAAGAGGAAGCCGCCGCCTGCCCCCAGGGCAAGCATGAAGGACTCAAGAAAATTGTATTCGTTGTCCGCCAGGATCAACGGCACCGCGATGATCACGCAGTTGGCGATGACCAGCACCAGATACACGCCAAAGGCGTTGAATAGGGCGGGATTCACCTTGCGCAGCACCGTGTCCACCGCCTGCACGGTGAGGGAAACCAGGCCGATGAAAACCACGATCTGCAAAAAGTTCAGGCCATAGGGCTTGAGGATGAACTGATAAAAAAACCAGCTCATGATGGCGCTGACCACCATGACCATGGTGAAGGTGAGCCCCATGCCCTTGGCCGTATCCTTGCGCTTGGAGGTGCCGAAGAAGACGCAAAGGCCGAGATACTTGGTAAAAACAAAGTTGTTGATCAACAGCGACCCGACCAGGATGGAAAGCAGGTAGCCGAGATAGGGCTTCATCACCTTAAAGGTTGCCGCAGCCCCGCTTTCGGCAAGGCCGCTGACGGAAACCACATGGGCCACCTTGGAGTTGAGCGGCTCCTTGAAGGTCAGGGTGGCGGTTTTTCCATCCTCGGCCAGGACCACACTTTCCAGCGCCAGCTTGATGTCCGGGTCCTGCTCCTCGTAGGCCCGGTAGTTGGCCGGGTTCTCGACTGCACCCCGGTCCACGGCAGTGGCAAAGGTCACAACGATCTCGTTTGTCGCCTTGCCGAAGGACTTACCGGCAATCAGCTCCTGAGCCTGCGCCAGCATCGGCAGGGCAAGGACAAAAACGAGAAAAACCAGTATGCGTCTGATCGTGGAAGTAGTCATGGTTCAGGCCCGCTTGGCTCGTTTGTAAACGATCTCGATATAGTTGAAAAAGGCCATCATCAGGCCGACGCAGAAGAACCCGGCCAGGGGCAACACGAAAAAGAGCATCGGTTTAAAGCCCAGCACGTCATAACCGAGAAGAGTGCCCATGCCCAGCAGCTCCCGGACAAAGCCCAGGGCCATCATGCCCAACATGAAACCAAGCCCCATGCCGATGCCGTCCCAAAACGAGGCGTTGATGTTCTCTTTGCTGGCAAACATCTCCAAACGCATGGTGATAATGGCAAAGGCGACGATGAGCTTGATGAAGATGCCCATCTTGGCATAGGCCTCGGGCAGATAGGCGGCAAGAACCATGTCGATCACCGTTACCCAGGTGGCGATGGTCAGGGTGTACGTTGGTATCCGAATCCGGGGATGGATGACATTCTTGAACAGGGAAATGGTGCAGCTCGAACAGACCTGCACAAAGAGCACGGCGATCCCCAGCATGAAGCCGTTCATCACCGTGGTGCTGATGCCCACCGCCGGGCACATGGAAAGCACCAGCCGGAAGATGGGGTTCTCGTTCAGAATCCCGTTGACCACCAATTGCAGGTTTGTTTTGTCTGTCGCCACTGTCACATTCTCCTAAAAAGACGTCGCGATATGCTGTTCGACCAGAACCCGGTCCAAAATCGCCAAGCGGTAGGCGAATTTCTTCACCATCGCCTTGACCCCGTTGGTCACCGAGCGGCTTGAAATGGTCGCGCCGGTGAGGGCGTAGATATCGTTATCCTTGTACTGCTCCTGGATGCCGGCCACCTCTTCCGCGCCGAGACCGTTCTTCTCTGCCTCCAAGGCTTTGCGGTACTCCTCCGGCAGGGGCGTTTTCACGACCTCCAGCTTTTTCACCGTTTCCAGAGGCTTGCCCTTGAACTGTTTTTTGAAATAGTTCTGGACGATCTCGCCCCCCAGACCAGGGTCTTCCTCATGCTCCATGATCTCAAGACCCAAGATGGAAAAGGTCGGGTCCAGAGCCAGAATGGCGCTAATGAAGGTCTTGAAGCCGGGAAACCTGCCGGGCAGGAGATAGGCTGTTCTTTTGCCGTTATTGGTGACCACGATGGTTTGGTCGGCGTAGCGGATGGCCTTGCCCGCGCCGATGGCAGCGCCAATCGCCAGGGTGCGCTCTTCCGCCTCGGTTGCCTTTTCCGCAGTAATAGCCACGGGGGCCTGGGCCACGAAGGTGCCCGCCAGATCAATGGTCACAAAGGAAAACGACCCGTCCCGCAGGGGCAGGAGATAGCCCGTGGCCAGGTCCTCGCCTTCGCCGACGAGGTAACGATACACCTCATGCATGGCCACGGTTTCCGGGGCCGGGTTCTTTGCCGAAAAGCCCAGGAGGCTGAGCATGACCTTCTGCTCATTGACGTGGATATTGTGTTTTTTCGCCTTGTTGGTGGCGATAAAGGCCACGCCCATGACCAGCCCGGCCAGCAGGCAGGCCACGGTCAGCCGAAAGATAATGGTAAGGATGTCCTTCATTTTACACCTCCCTGGAGAGGGGCAAAACGCTTGGGCTTCAAAAATCCGTCCAGCACCGGGCTCACCGGATTCATGAGCAGGATGGCATAACAGATTCCCTCGGGATAGCCGCCCTTGAGACGGATCAGCACGGTGAGCGCCCCCACCCCGACCCCGTAAATAAGCTGGGAGGTCTTGTTGGTCGGGCAGGTGACATAGTCGTTGGCCATGAAAAAGGCGCCGAGCAAAGCACCGCCGGAAAGCACGGCCAGCAGCGGATCGCCGCTGAACAAGGCCTCGCCGCCAAAACACCAGGAAAGCAGAGCAATGGTACCGATCACTGTCACCGGGATATGCCAGGTGATATACCCGCGATAGAGCAGATAGAGCCCGCCCAGCACAATGAGCAACCCGGAGGTCTCGCCGATGGAACCGGGCCGCCAGCCGAGGAAGAAATTGGTGTAGAGATTGGCTCCCACGCCGAACTGCTCAGTAAAGGCGCCAAGCCCCTGGGTCTTGAGCACTGCCAGCGGGGTGGCCGTGGCAATGGCGTCGATGGGGGTGCCGAGATAGGAGAAGATCGCCATATCGGAAAGCGGCGGCAACCAGGCCGAGGTCATGGCCACCGGAAAGGTGGCAAGGAGAAAGGCCCGGGCCAGCAGGGCCGGGTTGAAGATGTTGTAGCCGATCCCGCCCAACAGATGCTTGCCGATGGCAATGGCCATGACCGCGCCCAGCACCGGGAGCAGCGACGACACCCCCGGCGGGATGACAAAGGCGATGAGCATGCCGGTGATCACCGCGCTGCCGTCACCGATGGTGATCCGGCGGCCCAGAGCCTTCTGGGTTGCGGCCTCCACCGCCACGCAGCTCAACACGCTGACTGCGGTGATGATCAGGGTCTGGATGCCGAAGATGAATACGGAAAGGACCAGGGGCGGCACCAGGCAAGCCACCACGGTCCACATGATTTTTTCAACCGACTCGCCGCTCTTCACATGGGGGGAAACGGAAACCTTCCACAGCCCCTGTGGCGTGTTGGCTAACTGGGTATCTGAAGCGTGCTCGTTAATGGCCGTTCTCCTTGGTTACGTTCTGAAAGATCAACGCTTGGCCTTCATCTTGGCCAGGCGAACAAACTGGACCAAGGGGCGTTTTGCCGGGCAGACATAGGCGCAGCAGCCGCATTCAAAACATTCAAATACCCCAAACTGCCCGGTATCCTGGGGCCGTCCCGCCTCCACATACAGGGCGATCTCCTTGGGCTCAAGCCCCATGGGGCAAGCCTCCAGACACCAGCCGCAACGGATGCACTGGGAATGGGGGGTGGTGTCGATCTCATCTGCGGCGAGAAACAGCACCGAAGAGGTGGTCTTGGTCACCGGAATATCAAGGCTGGAAACGGCAAAGCCCATCATCGGGCCGCCCATGACGATCTTGGCAAGCTCAGGCGTTACCCCGCCCAGGTACTCGACGATGTCGCTGACCTTGGTGCCCACCTTGACCAGCAGGTTGGCGGGCCGCTTGATCCCCTTGCCGGAGATGGTCATAACCTTCTCATACAGAGGCTTGGTAAGCACCACCGCATCGTAAATCGCCCTGGCGGTGCTCACGTTGTGAACCACCACGCCCACGGCCGAAGGCAGGGCAAAGCCGGGAACCTTGCGACCGGTGATGGACTGGATGAGTTGTTTTTCCGAGCCCTGCGGATACTTGACCTGCAAGGGCTGAACCACAACGATGTATTCCGGGGTGGAGGCAGCGGCCGCCGCCTCGGTCATGGTCTTGATGGCGTCGGGCTTGTTGTTCTCGATGCCGATGAAGCATTTCTTGATGCCGAGGATCCTGAGGATCACCAAGGCGCCCTCGACGATCTCCTTGGCATTTTCCAGCATCTGACGATGATCTGCCGTGATGTACGGCTCGCATTCGGCGCCGTTGAGGATCAGGGTATCCACCGGGTTGTCCGCCGGAGGGGAGAGCTTGACGTGGGAAGGAAAACCAGCGCCGCCGATGCCGATGATCCCGGCGCCATGCACCTTGGCCAACAGCTCTTCCTTGCTGAGCTTCTGCCAGTCGCAGCGAGTATACTGCGCAGGCATCACTTCTTTATCGGTTTGAATGGTAATGGAGGGTGCGCTGACGCGCATGGGGTGGCCGGACATGCCCAAGGCCTTGATGGTCCCGGCCACCGGGGCGTGGAGGGGAACCCCGAGTCCCTTGGTCACCTCGCCGATGACCTGACCTTCCTGCACTGCATCCTTGGGAGCCACCGTGGGGGTGCAGGGGGCCCCGATATGCTGGCCAAGAATAATCTCAAGCTCGTCGGGCACCGGCATTACCTCGATGGCGAGGTTCTCGGTAAGGCCCTTTGATGCAGGCGGATGCACACCACCTTTGGGGAAGGTCAGTAAGGATGCCATGTCACATTTCTTCACGGGGGTTATCGGCGCAAATCGCTAGACACAACTTGCCGAAATTAATCCGAATTTCAAACAACAGGGTTTCAGCGACAACACGCGATGCACGCAGCGCCGGGAAGGAATTTGATTATTCCTTTTGTCTTTTTTTGTCAAGGGAAAATGGCCCAGTTTCCCCCCTTGACAATCCATTTATTGTGGTGTAATGCAGTGAGTCGCTAAATTCGCCTTGTACGGTTGAAATTTCTCGCTATAATCATGAGTTTTCACCCTGCTTCACGGGCGCATATTTTTTTCCATAAGCACAAGGCCGCAGACTGTGCCTTGGCTTATGACGAAGCCATCATTTATTATGCAAAGGAGTGACACATGTGCCGGTTAGCCATGAAAACCGCAAGTGAGCCTTTCTCTCCCTTCTCGGTGTTGCAGGCCATGGAGGCCATGCAGGAAGGGTATGACGGCAGCGGCCTCGGCCTGCTGCTGCGGGGGCTCAAGTTTGCGGATTACAAATACAATGCCGCAGACCCGATCCTCTCGGGCATCGCCCACAGCGAAGAGGCGCTGGCCCGTCTCGACCATATTATGGATAAGGGTGGATTCACCCTCAAGTACGATCATGAGTATGACGTAAAAAAGGCGATGATCGAGGCCCAGGACCGGCACAAGTATGTCCTCCGGGTCTATAAAAAGCCCGCGGCCTGGAGCAAGCTGAACGTCCAGCAGGTCGAGCACGAGCTGATGCTGACCCGCTTGGCGCTCCGCGCCGACGGCGAGTCCCACGGCAACGACCTCACCGCCTTTTCCCTCTGGCCCGATGTGGTCATGATCAAGGAAGTGGGTTGGCCCCTTGATATCGGCCTCGCCCTTGGCCTGGATTCAGGCCGAATCACCAGCCGGATCTGCATGGCCCAGGGCCGCCAGAACACCAACTACGGCATCAACCTCTATGCCTGCCATCCCTTCTTCATCCAGGGCGTGGCCACCATGACCAACGGCGAGAACACCGCATTCATCCCCATCAAAGACTGGCTCACCGGTCGCGCCTACCCCGGCTACATCGGCTACCAGTCCGATTCCGAGGTTTTCGCCCATATCCTCCACTATGTGACCAAGCAGCTCATGCTGCCGCTTGAAGCATACAAGCATGTGATCACCCCGCTCAAGAACGAAGAGCTGGCCGTGCATCCCCAGGGCGATTTTCTCCGCGGCCTGCGCGATGCCTGCCGCCGGTTGATCATCGACGGCCCCAACGCGGTGATCGGCACCCTGCCCGACGAAACCTCCATGCTGGTCATGGATGCCAAGAAGATGCGCCCCGCCACCGTTGGCGGCAAGCCCGGCGAGTGGGCCATTGCCTCGGAGATGTGCGGCGTTGACGCCATGATCCCCGACCGCGATCGCTCCAAGGATTTCCAGCCCATGCGGGAACACACCGTTATTATTCCTCCAGACAGACAGGAGTTGCAGATATGGTCTCAGTTCGATCAATTGCCAATACACCAAGCAGCCTAACCCCCAACGATCTGCCTTGGATCATTGAGCACCGCGAAGACCGCTGCACCCTGTGCGGCAAGTGCGCGGCGGTATGTCCGGTGGGCACCCTGAAGCTGGCCTACATGCGCAAGCGCATGCCCCATCTGGTGCTTTCCGCCACGGAGCGCGGCAGCTCGTACAAGACCTTTGTCGGCATCCGCCAGTCCACCGAGATCGGCAAGCGCTGCATCGGCTGCGGCACCTGCGCCATGGTCTGCCCCAACGAGGCCATCCATCCGGTGGCCAACGGTGAGCGCGACCGCTTCCGTTTTGTCAACACCCAGCAAGGCGAACCGGCCAAACGCGGCGGGCGCCGCAACGCGCCGGGCGCAAGCCTGCTCGACCGCATCATCTTCGACCGAATCTCCATGCTCACCGACCCGGCTCTGGACGCAGGCCGTCACGAGTTTTCCTGCAACACCCTGCGTGGTCGGGTG
>JBAZCG010000100.1:0-10167 GCA_041671085.1 Desulfurivibrionaceae bacterium
CACTTTATGGGGAGTTTTTTTATTGACAGCCCAAGGCAAACACGGATAGAGATTACAGACAATTACCCAACGTCATTACATTGCAACCAAGGCAGAACCTTCTGTCTTTTTCCCATCCATCCACCTCAAAAATCACCTCGTTCACAAGGCGCATATGAAAAAAACAGAAAACATGGTGTGGCGCTTTTTCGCATCCGTCAGGCTTGCCCTTTTTTCCCTGCTGATCCTGGCCACGACCTCCATCATCGGTACCCTGATTCCACAAAAGAACCCGCCGGAATTTTACATCGAGGCCTTTGGCCAACGCACCGCGCAGCTCTTCCAGATGCTCGATGTGCCCAACATGTACAATTCCTGGTGGTTTATCAGCCTGCTGCTCCTGTTCAGCGTCAACCTCATCGTCTGCACCATCGACCGTCTGCCCAACGTCTGGAAGATGGTGGTGATGAACAACCTGGACACCGATCCTGAACGGCTTGAGAAAATGCCCCATCGCCAAGAATTTCATGCCCGTGGAGATGCCGCCGCCCTTACGAAAATCGCCACCGGCCTACTTGCCAAAAACGGCTGGAAGGCACAGGGGGAGACTAAACCGACCGGCTCCTCCCTCCTCTTTTCCCAGAAGCTTGCCTGGAGCCGCCTGGGTGTCTATGCGGTTCACCTGAGCATCCTCGTAATTTTCGCCGGAGCCATCATCGGCTCTCTGCTCGGATTCAAGGCAGGCGTCATGATCCCGGAGGGAAGCGCCACCGACACCGTCTACGAAACCGGCACCGAAAAGCCTATCCCCCTTGGCTTTACCGTAAAGTGCGACGATTTCAACGTTTCATTCTACGCGGACGGAACAACCCCCAAGGAATTCCGCTCCAACCTCTCGATACTGGAGAACGGGAAAACCATAATCGACAAACGTTCTATCATCGTCAACGATCCTCTGGACTACAAAGGCATCACCTTCTACCAATCCAGCTACGAGCCCATGCAGGGCTTCAACGTGGTCATCACCAACAAGGCCACCAAGGTCCGCCAGTCCTTCCAGATCCCCTTTGGCCAGAAAATCAGCTGGCCTGAAGGAGGCATCGACTTCGGGGTAATCAACCAGGAAGCGCGCAGTCGCATGGGAGATGTCAACCGGCTGAAGGTGTGGTTTTCCGATGGCCAGGGCGACCCCAGCATCTTCTGGATGGACAACAACGCGTCCCAGACCATTTCCAGCCCGACAGCGACCTATGAATTTGAGGCAAGCCAGGTGTACGCCACCGGCCTTCAGGTGGCCAAGGACCCCGGCGTCTGGACCGTCTATGCCGGGTGTGCCCTCATGTTGATAGGCCTCTACGTCGCTTTCTTTCTTTCGCACCGGAGGGTTTGGGTATATATTGTCCGGGAAGAGGCTGCGGACCGTTGCCGAATACTGGTTTGCGGCGCCAGCAGCAAAAACAAAATCGCCTTTGAAAAAGAATTTGCCGCCCTGGTCGAGTGTTTCACACACGACTCCACGCTTCAAAACGCTTAAGGATCTGCCATGAACAGTTCACAACTATTGGGCATAACAACGCTTGCCTATCTTCTCTCCGCCATTCTCTACATCGCAATCTTTGTCTTTCGGGCAAAAAAGCTCGGCCTTTTCGCCACAGTGATTACCGCCTGCGCGTTTTTGATCAACACTGCGGGCATCGCCCTGCGCTGGCAAGAATCGTATCAGGCCGGCATCGGCTACGCGCCCCTTTCCAACATGTACGAATCCCTGGTGTTTTTCGCCTGGGCCATTGCCATCTTCTACCTCGGCCTTGAGTGGAAATACAAAAATAGGATTCTGGGTGCCTTTTCCATGCCCTTTGCCTGCCTGAGCATGGCCTACGCCTCGCTTTCCCCCCAGTTTGGCAAGGAAATCAAGCCGCTGATCCCGGCCCTGCAAAGCAACTGGCTCATCGCCCATGTCATCACCTGCTTTGTCGGCTATGCCGCCTTTGCTGTGGCAAGCGGCATGGGCATCATGTATCTGATCAAGGACCGGAAGACGAACGAAGCTCCAGGCTCCCTTCTGGCCTCCCTGCCCGAGCTCAAGGTGATCGACGACATCATCCACAAGACCCTGGTTTTCGGTTTTCTCTGGCTCACCGCCGGCATCATCACCGGGGCGGTCTGGGCCAACTCCGCCTGGGGCACCTACTGGAGTTGGGACCCCAAGGAAACCTGGTCGCTGATCACCTGGTTTGTTTATGCGGCAACCCTCCATGCCAGATTCACCAGGGGCTGGGGCGGGCGGCGCATCGCCTGGCTGGCGGTACTCGGTTTCCTTTCCGTGATCTTCACCTACTATGGCGTCAACTTCCTGCTTTCCGGCCTGCACAGTTACGGCGGCGGAAGCTGACCTGAACCGTCAGCCGCGAAGGACAAATCGACTAAATCTAAAAATTCTTCCTGCTTGACAAGGCTTGGCAAGTGGGTTTATAAAACAACATTTGTAAGTGAATGGGGATTCATAAACCCAATTTTATAAACCAACTGTATTAGGGAGAAGAACAATGAAGAAAACCATTATCTGTTCCGCAGCCTTCGCACTTGTCTTCGGTTTTGCTGTTGCCAGCAATACTCTCGCCGCAGACAAGGGTCCGGCCGACATCACCCTGAAGACCGATGCAGCCAAGAAACCCGCTGTATTTCCCCATGCCAAGCATCAGGCTAAGCAGGATTGCGATTCTTGCCACAAGAACGCCAACTTCCCGGCGGACAAGAAGTGGGATATGAAGAAAGGCCATGGCCTGTGCCAGGATTGCCACAAAGCAAAAGGCGGTCCGACCAAGTGCCCAGATTGCCACAAATAATTCTTGTTTCATAGACAAAAAAAAGCTGCTCACTTGAGCAGCTTTTTTTTGTATCCACTCTACAAACAACACAGGCTTTGACTGACGACACACCCACCGACTATGAAATACTTTGCCCTAGTACTCGCATGCATGTTGTTTTTTCTGAATACATCAGCCCGTGCTACAGAAAGGACACAGAAGAAAGAGGAAGTCCTTGCCCAGCGCAACATCTCAGTAAACACGGGGAAAGAATCGGCACCGACCGAGATTACCCTGAAGACCGATGCAGCCAAGAAACCCGCCGTATTCCCCCATGCCAAGCATCAGACCAAAAATGAATGCGATGTCTGCCACAAGGATGCCAACTTCCCGACGGACAAAAATTGGGACATGAAAAAAGGACACACCCTCTGCCTGGGCTGCCACAAGGCAAAAAATCAAGGCGCGGTTAAATGTGACGGCTGCCACAAATAAGCGCTGCCTGTTTCATGCAACCAAGGGTCAATCACCAGTCGATTTTCACACAACTGGTCGCTCACTCCTGATCACAGAAATCATATCTGCCATACACATTTTTTCTCTTCGGAAGGTCAAAATCCCACGCACCATTGACCTCGTCGCACTACATCTCAAACCATCGCCTCCGGCTCGACCCCATTCCCCTGTTTTGCCAAAGAGATCACACTACAGATGGCGGCAATAGCGGAAAACGGTCCCAAGAGAAGAAACAGGACAAAGGTCGCAACGCCCCAAAATGTCTCGCTGATTTGCTGAAAAGAAACCCTGACCGGAACAACGCTCCCTGTTGCTTCGTCCGCACTCAAACCGCCGAAATTGAACCTATCCAGAAACTGCGTGATGGTGGTCATTGTCGTTCTCCTTGCTTAAAAAAATAACCGTCTTCGATACTCAGGCGGCAACATCCCCTGATCTCTGCTCTACATTGATTTTTCTGGGAACAAGCCCGCTGGACATAAAGGCCGTGCACTGTTTTCTCTTCTCAAATGGACAGTCGGCAATGTTCCAGCAGGGCGTGTACTGCAACAGCTTCTTAATGGCCGCTATGCTGATGCCATGCTCATGGATCATGTCCCGCAAGCACTGAATCCACTTAATGTCATCCATGGTATAGTAGCGCCATTGTCCGTTCCGTAGAGGCGTGATCAGATTTTCCTTTTCGTAGATCCTCAGGGTCCGCGGATGCACTTCCAGCATTTTCGCCGCAGTTCCTATGGTGAAGATTGCCTTGTTGTCAGATATCATTGTCTCTACTCCGGTTTGAGCTTCCTGCGGGCGGGAGATCCCACCCGCAGGAGGTCTTTTGTCTTAACTCAGCCTTAAATGGGGCAGTAATCAATGATTACCGCTGGGCCGGAAAGCCTTACCGAAAAACCGCTCACCAAGCAGAAATCCGAGACCAACAACACCGAAACCACCCAAAGCGATCAGGAACTCAGCCACGGAGGGGATATAGGAAAAGTAAGTCGGCAGTTCATCCCAACCGTTGTAGATCGGCACTATCTGACCGGCGACAACGATGTCGAAGCGCTGAAAGTACGCACCAACCAAAACCATAAGGGCTGCTGCGGACAGGGCCTGCTGACTCTTCATCCGGGACAGGGTCATGACCACAATGGGGGCAAGCATGCCGATCACGGTCTCGAATACCCAAAAATTCATGGAGAGCGGCCCCTGAATCAGGCTTAGGGCGGCAAGACGAGCCTCTTCAGCACCGGAAAAGGCAGCGATGAACTTCCAGGTCGTGGCAATGACAAGGAGCACGAGGGTGCTGAACATAACCTTGCCAGCGCCCTGGAGACCTTCACGGGTGAGTTGGCTCATTTCTTCGCCACGCATCTTATAGGCCCAGTTGCTGAACAGAATGATTGCGGCGGAACCGGTCATCACGGCCGAGGCAAGAAAATAGACAGGCAACTGGGAGCCGTACCAAAAAGGACGAGAAGAAAGGGTCGCGAACACCGCGCCCAGATTGGTGTTTGCCGCAAGCTCAGCCAGGGCGCCAAGTACGCCAAGGGTAACAGCCATGGAATACTTCTTGGTCAGAATCAGGTAAAACTCGACAAACATGAAGCCCACGGCCATGCTGTACAGGGTTCCCATCCACCAGATGTTGGAGGTCAGGTTCGGGGAAAGCATGTTGTAGAGGAGCATGCGGTGGGGATTTTCAAGCTCAAGGCCGATAATAAGGAACCCGCCGAAGATAACCACGATGGAGAGATACACCATGCGGTTGGCGAGCGCGGTCAAACGGTTGTGGCCAAAGATGTGGCTCAGTACGGCAAGCAGGCAGAGCCCGGTGGAGATGATGGCGAAATAGGCATAATTTGCGATCAGGATACCCCAGGGCATCTCCCTGGTGTTGGCAAAGGCATGTTCATGCCCGACAACCTGGGCATACAGACCGGCGCCGACACCGACCAGGGCCAGAATCGCGCACAGGATGGTAGCTTTGGTCACGGTCGGGGTAGCGACCTTTTCCTCTGCCACCTCAGCGAGTGAGAATGTGTTCAACATGATTTTTCCTCCCTTAGATTTTTACCTACAGATTAACAATTAGTTTCAACTCACTCCCGGCCAGGGAGTTATTTTTGTAAGCTTCTTTCAATTTCAATTTTCAATTTCAGCCTGTATCCAAACAGTCGCTGTTTTCTCTGGAGCAAGGTCTACTTTCCGGGCCGCCACCCGATGATTGAGGAGTTTCCCTTCCCAGAACCTTTTGTGCAAACTCTGCCCGGCCACCTCCTTGTCTGTGCATACGCTTATTCGGCAATGGGCTTTCCAACCACAGCATCCCATGTCGATCACTGAACAGAGCAAGGGGCGTGCCACAACAAAACATTACGTGCTCTTTTCTCCGAAAATTCCAGTTTTCCATAGAGAAGCAGGCAGTTAGAGTTTTGCAACAACGCATTTCATATCTATCTCGAACACATCCTCTTTCACCTTATTTAACATAAAGGGCTTTTTTTGATCCAAACACCGAAACGAATAGGGCGCAAAACAATCCCATAATAACAAAGCAAAACACCTCCGAGTGGAGAGTATAAACACAGAATTCCAACACGATATACCAACTCCCCCAGAATCCGCCCTATTGCGTCCTCAAGTAGCCAAGGCATCGGATACTATTTTTTTCTTTTTAAAATCAGCATGATACACAACAATTGGCGCAACATACGCCACCCATGCATTGCGGCCAACGCCATCAAGGAGGATTCACAGAGCGCATCGCTGGGATCTTCGCAGGAGAAAACTTGCGGCAATAGCCGCAATAGACTGAACGGAAAACCGCACGGGGATACGAATGCCGCGCGCTCTCGCATCTTTCGCCGCTGAACACACTGGGACACAGACAGATGCCTCAAGAGTAAAACAGGAGACTACCTTTTATTTGACAATGGGCGTTACAGGGAGGTCTGTGACGGACACAAGATTTTTTCGAGCAACCGGCCTGCCGCTGACAGGTCTCATCGAACAGAGAGAAGGAGAAGGGAAAAAGGATGGCGAAACAAAAAAGCGGAAAGCCCAAGCACCGCTCAGGCTTTCCGCTTCAAAAAATCGGAGCAGAACACAACACCTTCCGCCTGCTCGCTAACGCAACAGACGGAAGGAATCAAACACGGAAAAAGATCAATGCTTCTTGCCCTGGGGCGCGGGCCCGGTCAGCTTATTGTACCCTTTCACCCCAACATGACAGGTGGCGCAACGGGTATTGGAGGCAAAAGCCATCTGCCCGTCATGGCAGGTGCCACAGTATTTCCCTTTATACAAGGAATCCATGGTGAAATCGGCATTCTGCTCGGCAGTGCCCGCAGCCATTTGAAAAACACTGTCATGACAGCTGTCACAGGAAAGGCCGGCATCCATGGTGTGGGTTTTATGGTAAAACACCACGCCCTTCACGGGTTTTGTCCAAACAATGGGCGCTTTCGGCCCATAGGTGTCCTCATCGTAGGCTTCCTCGCCAAAAGACAGGCTGGAAAAAACAAGGAGGCCAACCACGGCCGCCAAGCCCACCAAACTCATTACACTCTTATTATTGCCTTTCATTTCGGCCCTCTCGCTGTTTGGTTAATCATTCATATAAAACACGTTCGGCATGGCGCCGGTTTCAGGCCGAAGAACCCAAACAACCTTTTCAGGCGTGTGGATCAATTTGTATGCCTCACTGTTATAATCAGTGAGATCGCCAAAAACCCGAACTCCAGCCGGACAGGCAGCGGCACAGGCCGTCTTGCTCTCGCCTTTGGACAGACGGGTGTCGAAGCAGAAATTACACTTATCAACAGCCCGGTTCTCTTCCTTAAAATAACGCGCATTGTACGGACAGGCAGCCATGCAGGTCTTACAGCCAATACACCGCTTGTAATCCATCATGACGATACCGGTTTTCTTATCCTTGTAGGTTGCGGTGGTGGGGCACACCCGCACACAGGGCGGCCGGTTGCAATGGTTGCAGAGCACCGGCATGAAGACCCGCTCTTTCACGCCCTTACCAATCTCCCTCTCCTGCTGGAGGATAGTGGTACGATAGCCATAGGAGGGAACGTTGTTGGTCTTCACGCAGGCTTCCATACACCGCTCACAGTCGATGCAGCGGTTCTGCCGCATGACCATGGTGTAGTGGGGGCTGTACGGGAAAGCCCCGGAAGCGGGCACCGGGCCCATGGCGCTCTCGGCGTTACGGGCAGAGGTCAACGAAAGCACAGAGCCGCCGACAAAAACACCGGTTACCGCCAAACCAAAACGAAGGAATCGGCGGCGCTCCTCGGAAGGAAGGGCTTCAATCCCCTCATTCTCGAGTTTCTCAAGATCATCTATCTTCATTCTCACGTCTCCTCAATGTATTTCAGAAGGGTGCTCAGCCTCTTCCACCCTCCAAGAATCGGATACTCCAGAAGGTACTTAAGCAATTAATCGCTGAATTAATTGCCGATGAATAAATTCAGGCCATTGTAATTTGACAAACCCGCATGTCAAGATAATTTTCACGGTTTCCGAGCAAACTTCCCATTGAACCCGCACCCGGACCGGCCTAAATCCGTCCACTTTCTCCCGCCCTGAGAAAAAACACCCTGCGGCGTGCCTTTCCGCAAGCGCACTTTGTTTTTTTTTGCTATATCCTTTATAGATTCAAGAATGATTCTTAACAATTACCCATAATCCAAAAGACTCCACTATTTCATAATCATGGACGCCAAAACCACCACCCCTTCTTCCCAGGCCGTACAGGAAGCAGTTTTCACCGTCAACGAAAACTGGCAGATCACCTCCTTCAATCAAGCAGCTGAAAAGCTCATGGGCCTCACCACCGGTGAAACCATCGGCAAGAGCTGCCAGGATGTTTTCAGCGGATCAGGCAAGTTTGAGGCGCTGTGCAGCCTGTACGGACCACTGGCCTCCGGCCGCGCCATGCATGGGCTGCGGGTCGTGATGCACAAACCGGACAGCAAGGACTCGGTCATCCTTCTGGTCACGGCGATCCCCATTCCCGACAAAGACGGCAAACTCACCGGCGCCATCATAACCCTCCGCGACGCCACCGACCCGGGCCACATCTACCCGCTGGTCTTAAACAGCATCGCCGACGGCGTCTTCACCGTGGACAAACGTTTCCGCATCACCTCCTTCAACAAGGCGGCCGAAGAGATTACCGGCTGGACACGCCAGGAAGTCGTCGGCATCTCCTGCAATAAAATTTTCCAGTCCAATATCTGCGGCGCCGATTGCATCCTGGCCCAGAGCGTCAACGAAGGGAAATCCATCGTCAACCGTTCCATCTATATCAAAGGCAAGCATGGCCGGACCATCCCCATCAGCATCAGCGCCTCTCCGCTCGTCGACCCGGACGGCCAGGTCATCGGCGGGGTTGAAACCTTCCGGGACATTACTTCCAGCCTGCAACAGGATCTCATTTTAGACAGCATCGCCGACGGCGTCTTCACCGTGGACCGGAACTGGCACCTCACCTCCTTCAACAAGGCGGCGGAACACATCACCGGCTGGCACAAGGATGAGGTGCTCGGCAAGCCCTGCAATACCATCTTCCATTCCAGCATCTGCGGCGATAACTGCATCCTGGCTCAGAGCGTGGAAAGCGGCCAGCCCATCGGCAACCGCTCCATCTTCATCAAGGGCAAGGACGGGGAAACCATCCCGATCAGTATCAGCGCCGCCCCGCTCACCGACCCGGACGGGGATGTGATCGGCGGGGTGGAAACCTTCCGCGACCTCACCTCGGTCATGACCAAGGATCTGGTCCTGGAAAGTATCGCCGACGGCGTGTTCACCGTGAACCGCAGCTGGAAGATCACCTCCTTCAACCGGGCGGCCGAGCTGATTACGGGCTGGAAGAGGCAGGACGCCATCGGTAAGTCGTGCAGCGATGTATTCCACTCCAGCATCTGCGGCGACAACTGCGCCATTGCCCAAAGCCTTTACAGCGGCAAGCCCGTGGCCAACCGCTCCATCTTTGTCAAAAACATCGAGGGCAAGCAGATTCCCTTAAGCATCAGCGCCGCGCCGCTTCTCGACCATGAAGGCAACGTCATCGGCGGCGTGGAAACCTTCCGGGATCTCAGTGTGGTCACGGAACTGCGCAAACAGCTTTCCCGGCGCTACACCTTTGGCGAAATACTGAGCAAGAGTTCGTCCATGCAGCGCATCTTCAGCATCCTGCCGGAAATCGCTCACAGCGAAAGCAATGTCCTGGTGCTCGGGGAGTCTGGCACAGGCAAGGAACTGGTGGCCCGCGCCATCCACACCTCAAGCCGGCGCAACAAAGGCCCCTTCATGGCGGTCAACTGCGGGGCTCTGCCGGAGACCCTGCTTGAGTCCGAGCTTTTCGGCTACAAGGCAGGCGCCTTCACCGACGCCAAACACGACCGGCCAGGCCGCTTTGCCAGCGCGGAAAAAGGCACCCTGTTCCTCGACGAAATCGGGGATATCCCCGCCTCCCTCCAGGTCAAGCTCCTGCGGGTTCTCCAGGAAAAAGTGTACGAGCCCCTGGGGTCCAACAAACCGGTCAAGGCGGACGTGCGGATCATTGCCGCCACCAACCGCAACCTGCAGCAGCTCGTCCAGGAAGGCATCTTCCGGGAAGATCTTTTCTATCGCCTGAACGTGGTCAAAATCATGCTCCCCCCCCTACGGGAACGCATGGAAGACGTCCCCATGCTCGCCGAACATTTCGTCAAACAGTTCAGCACCCAACAGGGCAAGGATATCGTGGGGATCTCCGATGAAGCCCTCAGCATTCTCATGCGCTACAATTTCCCCGGCAATATCCGCGAGCTGGAAAACATCATCGAGTACTCATTTATCCTCTGCCATGGCGGCT
>JBAZCG010000101.1:0-9324 GCA_041671085.1 Desulfurivibrionaceae bacterium
CGGGAATCGGCTCGGTCGATGTTTTTTGTTGTTTGCCTACAGGAGATTCCGGCGCGGCTGGCGCATGGGCGCCCTTGGGAACCCCTTCCTCGTGGTCAAGCAGGCTTGACTCGCCAAAAACCACTTCGTTATTTTCCTCCCGGGTGATGGAGGCGGAGATGCCTGCCTTGGCCAGCAGCTTGGCGTGGAGGCGGGCCACGTCCATGGTCGATTGTTTATCCGTCTGCCTTCTGTAGATCAGGGTGAATTTGCCGTCTCCGCTCTTTTCGATAAAGAGATCCTTGCCGATCTCGGCGCCCAGGCTGCGGTAGATTGCCTGATACTGTTCGGTCAAGGCTGCGAGGTTCGGGCCATGGCCGTAACAGACATTATAGAGTTCGTGGTAGTCTTCATCCTTGATGGCCCTGGCGTCGCCCAGCTCGGCCTTGTCGAGGACAACGCTGTGACGAATCGCCAGCTTTGCCGCGGCAAGCGCGGTGGTGTTGCAGTCATAGATGATCCCGTACCGATCGCCGCGCTGGATAATGTGTAATTTCTTGCCGATCTCGGCGCCGAGCTGGGTTTCCAGCTCCTCCTTGTAATCCTGGAGGTTGCGCAGGTCGGCGTCCCAAATATAGAGCACGTCGTAGCGGCTGTTGTCCGGAGCAGCCATTGCCTCCGAGGCAACGGCCAGGAGGAGCAGGGGCAGGAGGCAGAGCGTGACCGCAATGTGGTGGAGGCAGGGGCGGATGATTTTTCTCGATATGGGCAACATGGGCTGGCTACGGAAAATTTTTTTTCAGGTAAGAATGGATTCCCACTATGAAACCCGACTCCGGAAGGAATTGCAATGCTCCGGGGGGATATTTCTTGTCTCCAGAACGGAATTGCCTTGCCATCCGGTGCTGTTTTGATAGATCTTCAGGAAAGAATATTCGCGGCAACAAGGACATTCATATCAACAAAAGAGGACAAAATGAAAATCGATTGGGCCTATCTGCGTAAAGGCTGAACATCCTGCCGGAATGCTCAGGAGGTTCTTGAGCAGGAAAAGGTGGTAATCGGCGAGGTGGTTGACGCCCGCACGGTGCGGATAGATAGCGTGGCGGCGTGGGCGTTGCTGCACAAGGCAGCAAAAATTACCGTGGCCAGGGGCAAGACGGCTTCAGCGCTGGATCCGCAACAGGACGGGAAGGAGGCAATCCTCAAGCAGGTGATGGGGCCGAGCGGCAATCTCCGCGCCCCGACCTTGCGGGTGGGCGACGCGTTTGTGGTCGGCTTTCACCCTGATTTCTACCAACAATGGCTAACGGGAAAATAGAGGGCGGCCAAGTGGTGCGGCGGCTAGACAAAAAAACAGGGTCGAAGAATCGACCCTGCTTCCTGAGGAGTAGCCTCACACAAAGTATACGAGCGTTGTGGCTGCCGTTTTGACTGTAAGGTTAGGCACTCCCTCATTACCTTTAACTTAGTCCTTCCCGGAAGAAGAAGTAAAGCCGTATTTTCGAGAAAAACCGGGTTCCGCGCTCATTTTTTTCCAGGACCATCCCGAATGTTCGCGCCGCTCAGCCCCCGCGGCGGTGTTGGGGTTGAGCGGGGGGGTCAGATCTTGCACTTGCCGCCTTCGATCTTGGGGAACCCCTGCAGATTAAAGCTCTGGCCGCAGCCGCAGGTGGTTTTCGTATTGGAATTGGTGAGCTGCAAGCCGCCGTTGATCAGCTCGTCGGAGTAGTCGATAACTAACCCGTCGATAAACTGTACACTCGCTGCATCGGTGACAATCCGGATCGCGCCCGCCGTATGGACCACACTCTCCCCGTGCTGCATCTCGCTAGCGATTTTCGCGCCGTAGGTCAAACCGGCGCACCCCCCTTCCTTTACAAAGACTCGCAGGAACTCCCCTAATATTAGCTTGTTGTTCAGCATCGCCTCTGCTTTTTCTGTGATAGTGATATTCATGAAAGTCTCTCCGGTTAGCTTTTAATCAGCATACTTGTACTATTGGCAGGCCACAGAGGAATGTCAAGGTGCGCCGTAAGCAGCGGAGAATTGGGGCGGTGTTTCATGGCGGCATGGGCAGGAAGGTTTTGATCAGCCAGAGCCGAATCCAAAACAGATTTATTTCTCATAATCGAGTAAGATGTCCCTAGAATCTGGTCACAATTAAACAGCGGACTCCCCACCACCAATACAGCTTAACCCCGACTCATCTGCGCACATGAGATCCGGCCTCATACAAGGACGCGCACATGCCCTCCATTCTCCAATGCGCCGTGTGTCGGGAACCGCTGCTTGCCACTGCGAACGGCTACCAATGCGCCGCAATGCACAGCTTCGATACCGCCCGTCAGGGGTATGTCAATCTTGTGCTTGCCCACAATAAACATTCCAAAGAGCCGGGGGACGACCCGGAGATGATCCAGAGCCGGAGACGGTTCCTGGACTTGGGGTATTACAATCAGGTATCCGACGGGATCAACGCGAGCATCACCACCGCGCTCTCGGAATTGCTAAGCACCAGCGGGTGCAGCATGCTCGATGCCGGCTGCGGCGAAGGCTTTTACCTCCAACGCCTCAAGCAGGCCATGGCCCATGGCAACACGGCGCAGCTGCCGATTACGTACCACGGCGTCGATGTGTCCAAGTTTGCGGTGCGCCAGGCCACCCAGCGCGACCGGACAATGGCCTGGTTCGTGGCGAGCATCAATGATCTACCCTTTCTGGATGGTTCCCTGGATCTCGTGCTCAATGTCTTTTCGCCGGCACACATCCTAGAGTTTGCCAGAATCCTCAAGCAGAGCGGCAGTCTCGTTTTCGTCAGCCCCGGCCCGAGACACCTCAACGGCCTACGGGAGATCATCTATCCGGTCACCAGGGAGCATGAAGCGCCCTCAATCACCGACAAGGCCAAGGAACTTTTCTCTCCTGCCGCCGTGTGCAGGATCACCTATCCGCTCGAACTCACCAGCTCCCAGACAATCATGGACCTGCTGGCCATGACCCCCTATTACTGGAACATCGACCGGCAGACAAAGGCCAAGGTGGCTGCCCTCGAGCGGTTGCAGCTGGATGTCGATGTGGAGATCCGCGTTTTCAAGAAAAAGAGCGGGGATGGGGCAGGCTCACTGCGTGAAAGTTAGAGAAAAAGGGAAAGAACTATTTACTTCCCTTCTCCCTTTCAAATTTTTTCATTTTTTCCCCGATCCGGGCAGCTTTTTCACACTGGGCACCTGGTTTGGGGCTACAGTCGAGGAGTATAGCCATCACCTTATCGGCAGTTTTATAGCAGTCGGCGTCTTCCAGCCTTCCCAAGAGATCGGACATCAGCTTGTTAAATTCCAGGCATTTTTCGTAATCGGCAGAGGCACGTTGATGGAGGATGGCCGCCTTTTCCAGGTCTTCCTTGATATCTTGCGGGATTGTTTTAGGCATGCGGTCAGGTCCTTTGGGAGAAAACTCGAACAAGTCAGGATCAGGTTTTACAAAGGCAGCTTTCTGGGGTCAAGGACGATCCGTTTTCTTCACTTTTTTTTACCGCTCGGCCAAGGGGAGGCATGGTCATGGATCCGCACCGGCTATGGCAGGATGTGCTGCTGGCGCAGAACCTGAATCTGTTTGGTCTTACGCGTTACCCCTTTGCAATCTGATTCTAAAAGCTACCTTCGGTAACGGGCCGCAGAGGGGATATTTTGCTTAACTCTGGATAAGTAGGTATGATACTCTATATTTTTCTGGAATGGATTGCCAGCTTGGCGACGCATTAGTAATTCTATCCTGAACGCCTTATGTTCGACACCCCACGCAATGTGCTTACTGAGATCGAGAAGCATGCAGAGAGTTGGGGTCGGTCACTTTCCGTTAACAAAACACCTCGACCCTGCCTATCTAAAGAGGAGGACAAGATGCTGAGAATACGCCACGGATTCATTGTGCTGTCGATGCTGTTGTGCTCGGTGACTTCTGCCGCAGCCGAGATGAGCATCGGTATCGGGTTCCCCCACGTGAGCATTGGAATCAACCTGCCGTTGTACCCGGAATTCGTCCCTGTGCCGGGCTACCCGGTCTACTACGCTCCACGGCTGCATGCCAACTATTTCTTTTACGATGGCATGTATTGGGTCTACGAGGACGATAACTGGTATGCAAGTTCCTGGTACAACGGCCCCTGGGGGGTTGTGGAACCATATTATGTACCGCTGTTCATCCTGCGCATCCCCGTGCGCTACTACCTACAGCCGCCGGCGTACTTTCGCGGGTGGCGTGCGGATGCGCCCCCCCGCTGGGGTCATCACTGGGGGCCTGACTGGGAGCAGCAACGAAGGGGATGGGATCGGTGGCAGCGCAGCTCTGCGCCAGCGCGTGCGCCGCTCCCTGTCTATCAGCGGCAGTATGCGGGAGAGAGGTATCCCCAGGTGGAGCAGCAGCACATGCTCCGCAGCCAGCAATACCGTTACCAGCCTCGAGAGACGGTAATCCGCGAGCATTTTCAGCAGCAGTTAGAGCAACGAGCACCCGCCCCTGCTCAGCGGGAAAGACAGGAAGAGTCACCTCGAAGGACAAAACCAAGGCAACAGGACACCCAGCGTCCAGCACCGCCTCAGCAGGACGATCGGGATGGCACACGCCGGCAGCCACAGTACCGGGGTGACGAAAACTTTCAGAGATCGACCCCAGACCAAAATCCACCCCAGCAGCGAGAGCCGGCAAGCCATGAGCAGAGACAGCAGCCAGGGGACGTACAGCGTGAACAAAAAGCCCCAAGGTCGCAAGACCAGGATCAAAGAACCCAGGACAGGGAAGATAAACAAGAGCCCAATCGGGGCCACGGGCAAGGGCAGAACAGAGATGAGGACCGAGGCCGGGGACGCAATAATTAATCCGGGTTTATCCAATTTTTATCTGCGCTTACAAAAATTAAAATCAGGCCTTGAAAAGTATTTTTTGCTCAAGGCCTATCCGTTTTTTTCACTTGTTGCTGCCGCTCGGCCGAGGGCAGCAACAGGTCCATGACCATGCCCTGAGTGGAGAGAATGAGCATCCGCGGTTCATCCTCGATCCTTACCGGCTGCGGCAGGATGTGCTGCTGGAGCAGCACCTGAATCTGTTTGGCCGTGAGCGTTACCCCTTTGCACTCCGGTTCGAGGACAAATTCACAGCCATCTTTCCAGCCAGAGCAGCCGTAGGCTCTCTTCCCTTTGACCACCTCCTTGCCGCAGAGCGGACAGCTGCCCCAGCGGGCAGTGTCTAACCGTGCAGCAGTGCTGCTCTGGATCAGGGTGTGGATGTAGCCGCTGATTCCGGCCATGAACTCGTCCGGGTGGAGCTGGCTGCGCTCGATTTTCTTGAGTTTTTCCTCCCACTCCCCGGTCATTTCCGGCGACTTGAGCAAGGGATCCTGGATAAGGGCAATCAGGCAGCGGCCCATGTCGGTGCAACGCAGCTGTTTTTTCTCGCGCTGGATATAGTTGCGGCTGAGCAGGGTTTCGATGATGGCCGCACGGGTTGCAGGCGTCCCGATGCCGCGCTCTTTGAGCGCTTCGCGTAAAGTGTCGTCCTCGACAAATTTTCCAGCCGCCTCCATGGCCCCGAGCAACGAATTTTCGCTGAAGTGCTTCGGCGGGATGGTTTTGCCTTCGCGCAGGGATGGCTCGTGGGGGCCTGTTTCGCCCTTTGCAAAGGCCGGCAAGGTTTGTTCCTCGGCCGCATCCTGACTCTGTTTCTTGTTCTGGAAGAGGACAGTCCAGCCGGGCTCGACAACTTGGGTCCCTTTAGCCTCGAACTTTACCTCACTGCTGATCCCGTCCACCGTGGTGATATTTTTGACGCAGGCGGGATAGAAGGCGGCGATGAACTGGGTGATGATCGCCTCGTAGACCAGCTGTTCCTGAGCATTGAGGCCGCGCGGCGCGACCCCGGTGGGGATGATGGCGTGGTGATCGCTCACCTTGGTGTCGTCGATGATCCGCTTGCTGAAGGGCAGCTTGGCCAGGTTGAGAGGCGCAATCTCTTCCGGCCGGAAGGATTTGAGTTGGGCCAGAATTTGGGGAATGCGCGGCTGTAGATCCTTACTGAGATAACGAGAATCGGTTCGCGGATAGGTGACAAACTTTTTTTCGTAAAGATTCTGGGTGGCGGCCAGGGTATCGGCCGCAGAGAGGCCGTGCAGCTTGTTGATTTCCCGCTGCAGGGTGGTGAGATCAAAGAGCTGGGGGGGCTGCTCTTTTTTCTCCTTGGCAACAATCCCGGTGATGGCAAAGGGCTGGCCGATAATGTTTTCCAGCAAGGCCTGGGCCTTTTCCGGCTTCTCAAAGCGTTTGCCCGTATATTTGAAGACCACCTCGCGGTAGCGGCTGGTGAGCTCCCAGAACAACTGGGGCCGAAACTGGAGAATGGCGTCGTCGCGCTCCACGATCATGGCCAGGACCGGGGTCTGGACCCGGCCGATGCTCCAGAGCACCCGATCCATGCCACCGCCGATCCGCCCGTGGCGCACCGTGTAGTAGCGGGTGGCATTAAGACCGACGATCCAATCGGACTCGCTACGGCAGCGGGCCGCGGCATAGAGCGCGTCGTAGTCATGCCCGTCCTTGAGATCTTTGAACGCCTCCTGGATCGCGTCGGGGGTGAGCGAATTGAGCCAGAGGCGGCGGATCGGTTTTTCCTCGCAGTTGCACAGGTCCAGGATGTAGCGGAAGATCAGCTCCCCTTCCCGGCCGGCATCCGTGGCACAGATGATCTCATCGGCTTGCCGGCACAGAGTCTCGATAACCCGAAACTGCTCGTCCACCCCACGATTTTGAATCAGGGTGAGCTTGAACGTGTCCGGCACGAAGGGGAGAGTTTCCAGCGACCAGCGCTTGAGGGCAGGGTCATATTCACCCGGCTCCTGCAGGGTCACCAAATGGCCGAAAGCCCAGGTGATCGCACAGCCACGCCCCTCTATATAGCCCTTCTTCTTAGCCTTGATATCGAGAACCTCGGCAATGTCGCGCGCCACGGAAGGCTTCTCGGCAATAATAACTTTCATCGGACGATTTTCTCGCTCTCTGTACGTTCGTCTGTTACAAAGGACACAGGATGCTGACTGGCGCAACCCTCTTTGTCCCCGTTGCGCCACACCCTAAACTGAATTATCCGCTGACGCAAGCCGGGATGACCCGAGAAAAACGAAAAGAGCTATTTAACCCCATTAAAAACAAGATGTTACACATAGACACACTGTGAAAATACGCAAACTCACCCCTGGAAATTACCCCAAGGCTTCCGCTTTGTTACGACAGGCATTCCCTCGGAGCACCTATGAAGTACAACTGGTGGAAAACCTCCACAAAAATGGCACGGCGGTGCATGAGTGGGTGTGCATCCATATCAATTCGGTCATCGCCTACATCGCTTTTTCCAAAGCATATAACAGCGCTGCGGTTTGTGGCTTGCACTTGGCGCCGTTAGCGGTGAAGCCGGAATTTCAAAGGCAGGGAATAGGTTCTGAGATGCTGCGCTTTGCCCTGCGGCAAGAGGCCATCAAGGAAAGCACCATCTTTGTTTTAGGTGATTCCCGCTTTTATCGGCGGTTTGGCTTTGCACCCTGCGCCATGCCCATTTGCCCATTTGATAAAAACAATGCCCATTTCTTAAGCCTCCGCAATAACACCACAAGCCAGTTCACGGTGGGGTATGAATCGGAGTTTGGGGCACAGGGTAGATAAGCATTTATGGGGAAGTGAGGATTTCCAGCGCTACTTCATCTTTGACCGCAGCTTAATCCTTTCCCCGGCAACCACGAAATTGCCATTTCCGAGATGATGAATCGTCCGTGGATTTTTGATTGCGGGGTCGATCCAGGCCTTAATGACTTCAAGGATAAACAAGCAATACTTGTCCACCATCCCTGTGTCGACCACCCGGCACTCGAGATTGGCAAAGCACTCCTCAATGAGCGGTGCGCCGACTTGCTCCGCTGGCTTGGGGGTGAGGCCAAACGCCTCGAACTTGTTTATCTTCGCCCCGGAGGTATTGCCGCACCCCACCACCTTTTCCGCTATCTCCACGGTGGGAATGTTGATGACACATTCGTTGGTTGCCTGCAATAAGCCGAAGGAATGGTTGCGATTGCTGATGACGCAACCCACCAGCGGCGGTTCAAACTCGAGCATGGTGTGCCACGACATGATCATGATGTTTGGGCGCCCACCGAGGACGGTCGTGACCATGACGACCGGCCCCGGCTCGAGCAGGCCATAGACCTTGGCCAGAGAAAAGGTTTTTCGGGCCATGCCGGTACTCCAATGCGACAGTAAACCAACAAGTTATGTCACCTTCCCCATTGCGGATAATCAGGTAGGTGCCCCCTCAACTCTGTTGCAACAACGCCGCCCTTATCCCTTTGGCAGGGCGACGTCCCGGATCGTCTGGTTATTCCCGAACCCAGATGAGCCGGATGATTTTTTCGCCATCACCGTAGGTGAAATCAAGCTCCCCCTGGTAGGCGTTGTTCAAAGCCTCGCCAATCCGCCGGGCCAGGTGGATGCCGGTGGTCGTTACAAGGGTACGGCCCTCTTCTTCGACAATGGCCATGACCCGCTCCATGGGATGCGCTTTTTTCTCCTGCGCCTCCAGGTTATGGATCAGGTTGGTGATCTCCTCGCGATGGGTCCCGTAAAAGCCCCCCCGGATCTCCAGGTAACCGGCCGGAAAATTATCCTTGATGCGCTGGCAGGCCGGACAGACGATGGCATGGGCATTGACCGCCGCATCCCACCACGCCCAGCGGCCCTCCAGGAACACAGCCCCGCATACGCTACATACCGTGGGCTCGGGCAATTTTCTCCGTTCATGATAGGTGTCATGCCGCTTTTCCTGAATCAGCCGATCTCTTCTCCCATATTGGCCTTTGTCCATACTGTTTCTCTCCTTGTCTTTTGCTGTTCACCTTCATGCAGCATCACTTCCTGCAAGGGCAGACTGGCCATGCCCGTTTCGCAATAATGGTCCCTCCCTCTATTTATTAAATCAGACTTCCCATGTTTAAATTATACATCAAGCTACCGAGTAAAACACAAGCTCCAAATTAGTTTTATTTATGTGCCTCTTCTGCCAGGGGTCAGATTTCAATGTACTCCGTGATCTCTCGACGTACCTCATGCCTGGTGGCGTAACGGCGATGCGGGGCAACTCATTTTTAGTGTGCCTCAGAAACTTTCTATCAGGGGGCATCCCCTCAGGAATAGAGGGGAGAAATAGTCCCGGAAATTTGAACAAGTCGCTAAATGGAAAATCTGCTACCTTTTGAAGGCCCCTGTGGGGCTTAACCATGGAGCAAAAGATGGCAAAAAAAACGAGACGGAA
>JBAZCG010000101.1:9334-10002 GCA_041671085.1 Desulfurivibrionaceae bacterium
CTCAGCGGTATTCAAGGCCAAGGTGGCGCTGTCAGCGATGGCTGGAGACAAGACGCTAGCCGAACTGGCGCAACGGTTCGAAGTGCATCCCAACCAGATTACGGAGTGGAAGCGGCAACTCAGCCAGCGAGCGGCCGATGTTGAAATCACTTATTGGTGGAAACTTGCATACAACGAGCAGCGGCCACACGATTCCCTCGGGAATATGACGCCTGCTGAATACCTGTTAAAAAACGCTGGGAACTCTATTTTTCAACTGTCTACTTGACAGGGAAGCTTACGCGAGGGTGTTGAGGTTCACAGTGACCGAGGCGTTCAGCATGCCAGCGGGGATTTCAGGGCAGTGCTGAAAAAGCACGGGTTCGTGCAAAGTATGAGTCGGAAGGGAAACTGCTGGGACAATGCAGTGGCAGAATCTTTCTTCCACACAATAAAGACCCAGCTCATCCATCACTGCAAATTCCAGAATGTTGCCGGGGCTGAGCAGGCGCTTTTCAACTACATCGAAGTCTACTATAATCGGCAACGGAAGCATTCAACGAATGGCTATAGGTCTCCGGCTCATTTTGAGCTGGCATGGTGGAACAATAGAAAAGTGGCTTAACCCCTACTCCATAAAATTGTGGCAGGATCACAGAGTGAGGGGTTAGGTAAAAAGCGACGGAAAC
>JBAZCG010000102.1:0-9523 GCA_041671085.1 Desulfurivibrionaceae bacterium
GGACCCGGGAGAAGGACAGTGACGAAGAACTTTTTTGTTGGCTTGGTTGGGCGTTGGAGGGGGTGTGCTGGGCGGGGGGGGCTGTCGAACGTACAATAATTTTCTTTCACATTAAAATGCTGGGAATCCTCGGGTATCGTCCCGATCTGACAGGTTGTCTCGATTGCCGTGTCCTTGGCGCACCTAGGGTTTTGTACCGTTTTAGTCCCTTACGCAACGGATTGGTGTGCAGCCGTTGTGAACCCCATGCCACGGGGAACTCCCCGCCGCTTTCCATCCAGACCATCCAATTGCTGCGTAGGGTTCAGGACATGGAGCAAGGCAAACTGGAACGGCTCCATTTTTCCTTGGCGTCCACCCTGGAGGCTATTGTTCTGCTCAAACGATATGGCAACCATCTGTTGCAGCGGGAGGTGCAGTCCTGGAATTTTCTGGATTGAGTAACTGTCCAGTGCATCACATCTGCTTCGCAGCCTCGGTTGTGACTGAGCTGTTATTGGCCTGCTCATGTGCAATAGCACACTTCGCAGGCCTCTTTTCGCGCATCTGCCGCAGCAGTAGTGCGACGTTGTTTAACAGTTACGGCTCGGGGTTATATTGATTTTTCTTTGTTTTGAGCTGGATAGTTTTTTTGATGCCTATTCCGCCTTGATTTTTTGGAGGAGCCAGGCCATGTTATTGCCTAGGTCGCGCATGGTTTTCATGCCTTCCTCGTCGTTGGCCACCTCGCCCGGTTCCCTGCCGATGCCGATGTTCCAGTAGGATGAGCCCACCACGATCATCTGACCGATCAGGAAAAAGGCGTTGAGGGAGTTGAATACCTGGATGGCACCGGCCCGACGGACCGCGACCACTCCGGCCCCGGCCTTGCGTTTGAACAAGTCGCCGTTGGCCCGGGAGACCATGCCGCACCGTTCGATCAGGGCTTTCATCCCTGCGGAAACATCGGCGAAGTAGGTGGGAGAACCCAGGAGAATACCATCCGCTGCAATCATCTTGGCAAGGCAGTCGTTGATGATGTCTTTTTCCACGGCGCAGCGACTGTCTTTGTTTTTGAAACACTGGTAGCAGGCGATGCAGCCGGAGACCGGCTGGCCTGACAACTCCACCAGCTCTGTGTCGATCCCTTGGCGAGACAGCTCTTCCAATGCGGTATTCAGTAATTTCGCGGTATTTCCTCCCTTGCGGGCGCTTCCGTTAAACGCGACGACTTTCATGGTATCTCCTCCTCATGTTTTTCCAGCTTACGGTATTGGGGGGTGTTAATGCGGCATTTGGGAGTGTATCTGTCATGATATTGTAATCGAGATTGGCAAGGACAGGAAGAATTTCGAGAAAAAACCAGCCGGGGCTCTCCCCGGCTGGTTTTTATGGGAACAATTTACTTCCAGCAATAGGACATTTCTGTTTCGGTCTGCCAGCTATTCCAGAGATAAGCATCCTCCCGTTGTTGGGCGATTATCCGGAAGGCATGGCGTACTTGTTCCTCAAAAAAGCTACAGTAAGGGCTCGGCGCATTGATGTCGCCGGACACCTTGTAGATCTCGGCAGGGCATGGCGCTCCGCAGAAATGCCGGATGGCGCAGCCTGCACAGGGGATAATTTTTTCCACCTTCCTGTTTGTTACTTCTTGGAAGGGCTTGCTGGCAAGAATATCGGCAGGATCATCACGGAAGATGTTTCCGCCGGAAAACTCGTTCATGCCGATGAATTCGCTGCACGGTACGACCTCGCCGTCTGCGGCAACGGCAAAGAAACAACGCCCGCCGCCGCAGGGAGAGATGTCGCACATCAGCCTGCGGCCGGTCGGACCGATAACCCCGGCCAGAACATTGGCAAAATTGGCGATGACGAGCTTTCTGCCGGTTTGTTCAAAAAGTTCAAAAGAGCGGTCCAGTGCCTTGAAAAAAGCTTCGGCCAGAACATGGTTGTCCGGTTTCAGGTCCATTCCGCCTTGGCGGGTGCAGCGGACCGGATTGAGCATGACCACCCGCACCCCCAGCCCGTGATAAAAGTCCACCATTTCGGTCAGGGTGTGCACGTTGGCTTGGGTTACGGTGGTTATGACATTCAGGGCCGGGTAATCAACGAGTTTTTTGATCACCGAAACAACGGTGTCGAAATATCCGTTGCCCTGCCAGTTCTTCCTGGTGGAGTTGGCGACCTCTGCGGTGGGGGCGTCCAGGGATAGGCCGATGCCGACATGGTGTTCTCGTAAAAAGCTGATTGCCGTGTCGTCGAGCAGGGTACCGTTGGTCTGGATGCCGAAATGGAAGTCGTCTTTAAAACGCGCAATTGCGGCAAACACAGCCTCTCTGGCCACCATGGGTTCGCTGCCGTGGAAGATAAGCTGCGGTTTTACCCCCTCCGGTAAAATCTTCCGGAAGTGTTGCAGCAGCCGTTCAAGGGCGAGCATCAACTTTTTCTCCCCCATGTCGATGCCGTTTTTGCGCATCTCTTCGGGGAGGTAGCAGTAGCTGCAATTCAGGTTGCAGCGTTCGGTGGGGTTCACATACGCGGCGGAGAGCTTCAAGCCCGAGCGCAGGTGGTCCATTTCCGTGTGAAATTCCGCCTCGCGGGCCATGAAGTCTTGGGCCATGGAGCCAGCCAGGGCCTGGGGCAGGTCATCCCTGTCAACCAGGGCCCAATAGGCCGTGTCCGGTTCGACAACCGCAACCCGGTCGGGGTCGCCGATCTCCAGCACGGAAAAATTTGGGCCATGGCCGGTATTGGCGAAAACGGTTGTTGCTGTCTGTTTGTCTGTTTGTGCCATTATTTGCCGGTGTCCTCTGGTGCTGTGTCCGCGCTGGGGGCGAGCAGGATATAATGGGAAAGTCCGGTTCCCTGGCCGATCAGATTGCAGCGCCGACGGTATGAAATGATCTGTTTTTGTGCTTTCATGGTGTTTCTCCTGTTATTGTTGACAGTGTGCATAAAAAAACCCGGAGCAACCCCTATAGGAGTCACTCCGGGTTCTGTTTCCATTAGAATACCCAGACGAACAGCAATGCATGCGCGAGAAACATTATCACCAGGTCTTCTGACTTTCGGATCGTCTGCTGGCCTGCTGCCTTCCCCCCACAGTGATACGCTCTGGGAGTGACCGGGAAATTCCCTGTGCTGACCAGCATCCCCGATTACAGCGGCGGGACCGCCACGGATTTACACCGTGTTCCGGGATGATGCAATGTTTGTTCTTTTTTTATTTTTAAACCCTTTTTCCCCTGGCTTGTCAAGTGGGGCTGTGACGAATTTCAGGAATGGAAAAGCGGAGATTTATATTTGTTTTTTGAAAAGGTTTTGGGTTTACGCCCACGGCGGAAAAGCGGCCCGTTGTCCTCTCGCCTCGAGGGGGCAATTGGCTTTAAATCGGGATAAAATCGTAAGCCGTCCTTGACTGTGACCCGAAAGTTGGTTATTTTTCCATGTTCAAGCGAGAGTGGCGGAATTGGTAGACGCACTGGTCTTAGGAACCAGCGCCTTTGGTATGGGGGTTCGACTCCCCCCTCTCGCACCACAAAGAAAACAGCTCCGGCTCGAAGGCCGGGGTATAGGCAAATATCTCATCCATACCGTGAGGCGAAAACCTCGAAGACGGTCCTTTACGGTATGACTGTGTTGTTGAAAAAAGTTTGAAACAAGGAAGGTGTTGCATGCAGATCAATATCGAAGATGTCAGCCCGCTTACCAGAAAAATGACTATCACCCTGCCGGAAGCCCAAGTTGCCCAGGAGTTGGAGTCCGCCTATAAGAAACTGAACGCTGAAGTCTCACTGAAGGGGTTTCGGAAGGGGAAGGTGCCCCGTCAGGTGCTGGAAAAAAATTATCGGCCCAAGGTTGAGTATGACTTGGCGGAGAAGTTGATCCAGGATACCTATTTTGATGCCCTTGAAAAAAGCAAGATCGACGCGGTTGTGCATCCGGATATCCGTGAACAGAAATTTGCCGAGAACGGCACCTTTGTCTACACCGCGGAGGTGGATGTTCGGCCCCAGTTCGAATTGGCTGAGTATAAGGGGCTTGAGATCGAACAGACCGCCCTTGAGGTGACGGACGAGGAGATTTCCCAGGAGCTTGAGGTGTTGCGCAAGCAGATGGCTCCCCTGCAAAGCGTTGAAGACCGCGCCATTGAGGCCGGGCACTTGGCGGTGGTTGATTTTCAGGGGTACCATAACGGCAACCCAATCAAGCAGGTGGTTGGAGAAAATTATTCGGTTGATGTGGGGAGCGGCCAGAACGGAAACGAGTTTGAAGAAAAACTTCTTGGCTTGAAAAAAGGCGAGGAAACTTCCCAGGAAATAGATTTTCCGGCAAACTTCGCCAATCCGATTCTGGCAGGCAAGAAGGTGGAGTTCAAGCTCAATGTCAAGGATGTCAAGGAACGGCTGCTGCCCGCGCTTGATGACGAATTCGCCAAGGAAGTGGGCGAGGACTTTGCCAGCCTGGATGCGCTCAAGGCCCATATCCGTGAAAAAAAACTACAGGCGAAGAAGGACGCCCAGCGTGGCGATCTCACCGATAAGTTGATGCGGGTGTTGATCGAAACCCATGATTTTGAGATTCCGCCTCGGCTGGTGGCCTATGAAATAGAGGCAATGATTAAGGAGCTTGAAAGCAACCTGGAGCGGCAGGGGATGACTCTGGAAGCTGCCGGGTTCAACCGGGATGCCCTGATTGAGCAATATAAGCTTGCGGCTCAGGCACGGGTCAAGGGCGATTTCCTTTTGAAGAAGGTCGCGGAAAAGGAAGGGCTCAAGCTGGAAAACGACGACATCGACAAAGGCTTTAAGCGCATTTCCGAGCAGTACAACATGCCCGTCAGCGAAGTAAAAAAATATTTTTCCAGCAGGGATGACCTGCTGCCGTTCATGGCGGAGCTGCTGAACGAAAAAATCTTAAGTTTCCTGCTTGACGCAGCCAAGATGAAAATCGTGTCGGCTGCCGCCTAGGGTGTAAGTGATCCCCAGTAACTTCTTGAAGGAGTAAGCGTATGAATCTCGTCCCCATGGTTGTTGAGCAGAGTCCCCGCGGAGAGCGGGCTTATGATATCTATTCCCGGCTGTTGAAAGAACGGATTATTTTTTTGGGTTCGGCCATAAATGACGATATAGCCAATATCATTATCGCTCAGATCCTTTTTCTGGAAGCCGATGATCCAGACAAGGATATCACCTTTTATATCAACTCTCCTGGGGGAGTCGTGACGGCTGGCATGGCCATTTATGATACAATGCACTATGTGAAGTGTGATATCGCCACCCTGTGCATGGGGCAGGCGGCCAGCATGGGCGCGGTGCTCCTCGCCGCCGGCACGGAGGGGAAGCGGTATGCGCTGCCGAACTCCCGGATCATGCTGCACCAACCCATGGGTGGTTTTCAGGGGCAGGCCAGTGATATTGATATCCACGCCAAGGAAATTCTGCGGATGCGGCAGGCCTTAAATACCATCCTGGCGCATCATACCAAGCAAAAAATCAAGAAGATTCAAGTTGACACAGACCGGGATTTTTTCATGGGCGCCGAGGAAGCCAAAGCCTATGGCGTAATTGATAAGGTGCTTGTGAAGCGGACGAATCCTGAAGAGGAGAAAGGTCATGGCAAAAGATCATAACGGCGAAGTGGAAGTCACCTGTTCCTTTTGTGGCAAAAGCCAGGATGAGGTCAAAAAGCTGATCGCTGGGCCGACGGTATATATCTGCAACGAGTGCATAGATCTGTGCAATGAGATCGTCACCGAGGACCGGCAGCAAGCGCTGGAATCGCAACTGGAGGCCTCGACCCTCAAGCCCCATGACATTAAGGCCCACCTTGATGAGTATGTGATCGGTCAGGACAAGGCCAAGAAGGTTCTTGCGGTGGCGGTGCACAATCATTACAAGCGCATAGAGGCTCAGAGCAGTAACGACGGCAGCGAGGTTGAATTGCAGAAAAGCAATATCCTGCTGGTCGGCCCGACCGGCTGTGGTAAGACGCTTCTGGCGCAGACCCTGGCGAAGATTCTCAATGTTCCTTTTGCCATGGCCGATGCCACCACCCTGACCGAAGCGGGTTATGTCGGAGAAGATGTGGAGAACATCTTGGTCAACCTGCTCCAGGCTGCGGACCACGATATCCAGCGGGCCAGTCGCGGCATCATCTATATCGATGAAATCGACAAGATCGCCCGGAAATCGGACAGCGCCTCCATTACCCGCGATGTCTCCGGCGAAGGGGTGCAGCAGGCCCTGCTGAAGATCATCGAAGGAACCGTGGCCAGCGTTCCTCCCAAGGGTGGACGTAAGCATCCGCAGCAGGAATATATCAAGATTGATACCACCAATATTCTCTTTATCTGCGGCGGGGCCTTTGTCGGGCTTGATGGCGTGATCAAGCAGCGGACCGGCACCAAGTCCATAGGGTTTGGGGCCAAGGTTGTTGGCAAGCCGAAGAAGACGGTGGGGGATATCCTCGCCCAGGTGCAGTCGGAAGATTTGCTGCGTTTTGGCCTGATTCCCGAGTTGGTTGGCCGCTTGCCCGTGGTGGCGACCATGGAGGAGTTGGATGAAGAGGACATGATCCGTGTTTTGCGTACGCCAAAGAATGCTTTGACCAAGCAGTATGAGCGTCTTTTTGCCTTTGACAATATCCGATTGCGCTTCACCGAGGGCGCGCTCAAGGCCATCGCCCAACAGGCGATCAAGAGAAAGTCCGGCGCTCGAGGCCTGAGAACGGTCATGGAGCAGGCAATGCTTGATATCATGTACGAATTGCCTTCCAAGGAAAACGTGCGGGAATGCGTGATCAGCGAGCAGGTGGTGCTGAACGGCGATTATCCGGTAATTTTGTACGATAACGATGCGGAGACAAAGAAAAGCGCTTGAGTCGTCGAGCAGTTCCTTAACCCAGCAAGGGTGTGCTAAACATTATGGTTGAGTCTGATTCCGAACAGAAAATTGCCTATCCGATGATGCCCTTGCGGGACATCGTGATTTTCCCTTATATGGTGGCGCCCTTGGTGGTCGGCAGGGAGCGGTCCATTAAGGCACTTGAAGAGGCAATGGCCAAGCGGTCCGAGATCTTTCTGGTAACGCAGAAAGACGCGGCCGAGGATGATCCGACCGAGGAGAGCGTGCATGCGGTGGGAACCGTGGCCACGGTCATGCAACTGCTTCGCCTGCCGGATGGCACGATTAAGGCCCTGGTTGAAGGTAAAAGAAGGGGCAGGATCATAAAGCATCTGCCCAATCCCGATTATTTTGTTGTGCAGCTTGCCAGCGAAGAGACCGAAGACGAGGGCGGTCTTGAAGCAACCGCCTATGTGCGGGAGATCCAGACCAGCTTCAAAGAGTATGTCAAATACAACAAAAAGGTGCCGGCCGAGGTTATCAAATCCTTGGCCCGCATTGAAAGGCCCGCAAAATTTGTCGATGTCCTGGCCGCGCATCTGCCCCTGAATGTGCAGGAAAAACAGGGGATTCTGGCGAATTTTTCTGTTGTGGCGCGATTGGAGCAGGTTTTATCCCTTATCCATAAGGAAATCGAGATCGCCGAGCTTGAGGAAGTTATCCGGGCTCGGGTGAAGAAAAAAATGGATAAGACCCAGAAGGATTATTTTCTGGCAGAGCAACTTCGCGCCATCCAGAAAGAGATGGGCAGCGCCGAGGACGCCTCTTCCGAGCTTGAGGGGCTGGATAAGGCGATCCAGGAAAAAAATCTCCCCGAGGCTGCTCGCGCCAAGTTGGAGCAGGAATTCAAGAAGCTGAAGATGATGCCGGCCATGTCCGCCGAGGCGACGGTGGTCCGGAATTACATCGACTGCATCCTCAGCCTGCCTTGGCGGGAAAAAACCGAAGAGAAGATCGATATTTTGGGGGCGGAGGAAATCCTCGCCCAGGACCATCATGGTCTTTTGAAGCCCAAGGAGCGGATCCTTGAATATCTTGCCGTGCAGGCCCAGGTTGAGAAAATAAAGGGGCCGATTCTCTGTCTGGTTGGTCCGCCCGGCGTGGGGAAGACTTCGTTGTGCAAGTCCCTGGCCCGCGCCATGGGGCGTAAGTTTGTCCGCCTCTCTCTCGGCGGGGTTCGTGACGAGGCTGAGATCCGAGGGCATCGGCGCACCTATATTGGGGCCTTGCCGGGTAAGATTATTCAGTCCATGCAAAAGGCGAAGGTTGTGAATCCGGTTATCTGTCTTGATGAGGTGGACAAGATGAGCATGGATTTCCGTGGGGATCCTTCCTCCGCCCTGCTGGAGGTGTTGGATCCGGAGCAAAACGTCGCTTTCAACGATCATTATCTTGATCTCGACTACGACCTGTCCGGAGTTTTTTTCGTGACCACGGCCAACAATCTGCATGCCATCCCGGCCCCACTCCAGGATCGGATGGAAATAATCAAGCTCAATGGCTATACGGAAGAGGATAAGCTGAACATCGCTCAGGGTTTTCTGGTGCCCAAGCAACTGGAGGCCAACGGCTTCGGGTCGGAGGATATTACCTTCAACGATGGCGCGATCCTTGAGATTGTTCGGAGATACACCCGCGAAGCCGGGGTGCGCAATCTTGAGCGTAGCATTGCCTCTGTCTGTCGCAAGGTGGCCCGTGATCGGCAAAAGAAAAAGACGGACAAGCGATATCGGCTGAATGATGCGGCTATTGCCAAGTATCTGGGCGGGGTCAGATACCGGTTCGGACTGGCCGAGGAACGGGATAAGGTGGGGCTTACCACCGGCCTGGCCTGGACCGAGGTGGGAGGCGAGTTGTTGCAGATCGAGACGGCCCTGATGCCTGGGAAAGGGAATCTGACCGTGACCGGAAAGCTTGGCGACGTCATGCAGGAATCCGCCCAGGCGGCTTTGAGCTATGTGCGGACTCGTGCCTTGCAGCTTGGCCTGTTGCCAGATTTTTATCAGAAACTTGATATCCATATCCATGTGCCGGAAGGGGCCATTCCCAAGGATGGGCCGTCTGCCGGAATTACCATGGCGACCTCGATGGTTTCCGCTTTGCTCAAGCTTCCGGTCCGCCGGGATATCGCCATGACCGGCGAGATTACCCTACGGGGTAGAATCTTGCCCATTGGTGGGCTCACCGAAAAACTTCTTGCTGCGCGACGGGGGAATATCAAGCATGTTCTGATTCCTCGGGAAAATGAAGCGGATCTTAACGAGATACCGGCAAAGATACTCAAGGGGCTCACCGTGGAATTGGTTGAGCATGTGGACGAAGTGCTGGCCAAGGCCTTGGTGCTCCAGGAGGGGGAGATCCTTTTTAAGGATATTCCCTTTGGCGACTTTGGCGTGGAAGGGGTGCTTGCTTCAAGTAATGTGGCTCATTAGCAGGGGGGCTGTCTTCATGCGTTAGAATGATTCAGCATAGCCACCGGCTTTTATTTTCGGAATGCGGTAAGTTTTTTGCTTGACGGATTAGGGGTGGTAAGAGTATATCTTGCCACACTTCATGTGGGGCGAATAGCTCAGCTGGGAGAGCATCGGCCTTACAAGCCGAGGGTCACAGGTTCGATCCCTGTTTCGCCCACCACAAGA
>JBAZCG010000103.1:0-9419 GCA_041671085.1 Desulfurivibrionaceae bacterium
GCAGACCTGAGCCAGTTGAATACCGTTGATTTCGGCAAATCAAGACGCCGAGAAGCCTCCGGCACGGAAAGACTCTCCTCCGTTACCAGCTTCACCGTCTCTTCCCGGAACTCTTTCGTGTATCTCCTGTGGGGAATCCGCCCCATTTCGACACCTCCGCTTTCTGTTTAAAGAAACGGCGCTTTGGTGTCCACTTTTTTCAACCTACCTCACAATCGGTCGGCAAATATTTCCTAATTTACGAACCATATTTTATACAGACTTGACGCATACGCAACGGCTAGACTTTTTTTAAAAAAAAATACATTGAAATGTGTAAAAAAATACCTGTAATTACATACAATTGGGCTTTTTTAAATTCCATAATCACAATCAACACCACAACAATGGTCTGCTTTTTGCTTGCTTCTAACATAAACAGATTTTTCAAAAAAAAACGCCTTACATTTCTTACCCCAAAGAGGATCATCGCAGATGACACTTTCTCTCGTCTCGAGCAGTGCAGAAGCTTACCTGGACCACGGCAATATGCTCAAAGAAAATGGAAAGCCGCAGGAGGCTGTCGCCAGCTACCAGCAGGCACTGGCTCTAAAACCTGACTATGCTAAAGCCTATATCAACCTCGGGGTTGTCTACCAGGAGGAAGGCCTACTGGAGGAAGCTGCCGTTAACTACAGACGAGCTCTTGCCATAAAATCGGACTATGTCGCAGCACATTTCAATCTTGGCGCGCTGCATATGAGCCTGGGCCAAACAGAGGACGCTTTACGTTCTTTTCGAAAGGCGATAACATTAAAGCCGGATCTTACCCCCGCTACCCACATGATTGCGGTTTTGGAAGGCAAAACAACTCAATCCGCCCCGCATGATTATATAAAAAATCTATTTAATCATTATGCGAATAATTTCGAAAATCACCTGCTTCACAAACTTGAATATACGATTCCTCAAGTTATTTTCGAGAAATTCACATTATTAACTGCTACTAATTGGCGCCAGGTAAGCCATGCTCTTGATCTGGGGTGCGGAACCGGACTTAACGGGGAACAATTTCGTAAGATTGCGGATCGCCTGAGTGGTGTTGATTTATCCGATAAGATGCTGAGAATTGCTCTCAATAAAAATATTTACAACAATCTCCATCTATCAGATCTTACGACTTTCCTGAATGAATCCAACGAGCTCTATGATTTATTTCTGGCAAGCGACGTTTTTGTCTATGTCGGTGATCTTGAAATGGTATTTGAAGCAATTAAAAATCATAGTCTCCCAGGAGCCTATTTTGCTTTTTCTACTGAATGGATTGATGAAGGAGAGTTTATCCTCCAGAAGTCAGCACGATATGCACATAGTAGAGATTACATCAAGTCGCTTTGTAATCGATTCGGTTTCAGGGTCGCTCTTTGTGATGCTGTAAAATTACGCAAAGATCAAGGCGTATGGGTGCGAGGTGATATTTTCATTTTGCAGCTCGATGCCAATTGGCATTGAAAACTCTCGTTATGGACCCAACAAATTCGGGGAAAAAATAAAAAGCTGGACAGGGGTTGGGTAAAATGCAGTTGGACAAAAAAAGGGTTTCCAGCATCGACCGGAAACCCTTACTACCATGGAGCCAACGAGGAGAATCGAACTCCTGACCTATTGATTACGAATCAATTGCTCTACCAACTGAGCTACGTTGGCGTTATACCTTGCAGGATAACGATATTTTTCGTATTTTAAACGATGCTCTGCATCTATCAACTTTACCCAAAAGTGTCAAGCCCTTCCCGCACACCAAACGGCAAAATACCTAAAATTTCACTCCAGGCCTGCTGGTAGCAATGAAAAAAAACCGCCCGGTTTCCATTCTCGTCGTCGATGACGACAAAACCCATCGCATCATGCTGAAAACCATGCTGAAGCAATGGGGCTGGCAGATAGAAGAGGCGGATGACGGAACAACCGCCATCAAGGCTGTCCACAGCACGCCTTTTGATGCCATCCTCATGGATGTTCGCATGACCAAGCTGGACGGCATTGAAGCCCTACGGCAGATCCACGCGTACAATCCAGCCATCCCCGTGATCATCATGACAGCCTACTCTTCGGTGAATGCCGCCGTTGAAGCCATCAAGATCGGAGCCCACGACTACCTGACCAAGCCCCTTGATTTCGACCGGCTCAAACTCACCATGACCCATGCCCTGGAGCACCGGCAAGTTCAGGAAAACAAGGATTTTTCCCGCACCAATAAAGCCCCGGCCATGAACGCCGGAGGAATTATCGGCAGCTCAGGGCCGATGCGTGAACTTATGGAGATGGTGTCCTACGTCGCGCCAACCGAGGCAACCGTTCTTATTTCCGGAGAATCCGGCACGGGAAAGGAATTGATCGCCGCAGCCCTGCACCACAACAGCGCCCGAAAAAATGGCCCCTTTGTCAAGGTCAACTGCGCGGCCTTGGTTGAGAATCTCCTGGAATCGGAACTGTTCGGTCATGAAAAAGGCGCCTTTACCGGGGCCGACCGGCGGCGGGAGGGGAGATTCGTCCAGGCCAATGGCGGCACCATCTTCCTTGATGAAATAAGCGAAACCTCGCCGGGCATGCAGGCAAAACTCCTTCGAGTCTTGCAGGAACATGAGGTCCAACGGGTTGGCGGGCAGGAAACCCTTGCCGTTGACGTGCGGGTCCTGGCGGCCAGCAACCGTAAACTTGAGGAAGAGGTAGCCCAAGGCGCTTTCCGGGAGGACTTATACTACAGACTCAACGTAGTACCCCTGCACGTCCCCCCACTCAAAGACCGCAGAGAAGATATCCCACCCCTGGCAGAATACTTTGTGGAAAAATTTGCCAAGAAAAACAACCGGCAGGTTTCAGGCATTACCCCACGCTGCATGACGCTGCTTCTCAACTACCCCTGGCCCGGAAACGTACGGGAGCTTGAAAACGCCATCGAGCGCGGCATCATCCTCATGCGCGGCGACTACCTCGATGAGGAGTCTCTGCCCATCCCGGTGCGACGTTTCGCCACGAAAAACGAAAACCCCTCTACTTCTACCCCCCCTGGCTCGCTTGAAGAGGCGGAACAGATCGTCATCAAAAACATCCTGGCGGAAACAGGGGGCAACAAAAGTGAAGCATCCCGTCGCCTGAACATCACCCGCAAAACCCTGCTCAGCAAAATGCACAAGTATGGTCTAACTTGAAGCCCCCCCGCTTACAGGGCCCACCCCTGAAAAAGTTCATCAGCAAGAGGCTCCGCTACCAGACACCGCTCTTCTCCCCCGGAAGCAAACAACACCGTCGCCGCAGCTGACTCCCCAACCGTTTTTTTCCCGAAGCGCACCACAAGCCCGGCTGCCGCGGCAAAATCATCCGGGTGCCCAGAATGCAAAACCCCCATTGGCCCGGACCGCTCCGGCATATGCACCAGCATATCACCCGGATCATGCAGCGCCTCAAGCCGCACATTCTCCGCCTCATCACGCCCCAGGACCAGCCAACCGCCATGGGGCAGCTGGAAATGGCGGCCAAAAAGGAGCAAACGGATATCAGTAAGTCTGACCTGGGGATAATGGGAATAATACCAAGCAATCCTTTTTGCCTGATCTGGTTCGGTAAGAACACAGCCCCCCGCAGGGCGGGGATAATCTTTGATGCCAAATTGTTCGGCCAGCTGTATCTGGGGCTGCCTCCCCCTGCCGTTGAAATCAAGGAGAAGCTCCCGATCCACCAGACCTTCTCGCTCGGCAACAGTCGGCTCCTGTGTTTTGGCGCACAATGGCCGCAGGAGAATGCCAGTACAACCGCTGTCCCGCTCAATAATCCGCAGGGTATCGCGGCGCTGGGACATTGGCCGTTGGCCGATCACCTCGCCGGTAATCAGAAAAGAGGCGGAAAATTCCGGCATCAGCATTTTTGCCGCCCGGAGCAGGAGGATTTTGCAATCGATGCAGGGGTTGAAATTCTTGCCGTAGCCATGGGGAGGATTGCGCAGCATGGTAAAGTAGGGCGCGCTCACATCCCGAAGGACAACCTCAATGCCATAGCTATCCCTGACCATCTGGGCATATTCCTGCTCCCTGGCCAGGAGTTCATAGCCGAAAAAGGGAGTGACAAACTTGACCGCCTGCACCGCAATCCCCTGCGCCGCCACCACCCGGCAGGCGAGGATGCTGTCCAAGCCACCGGAAAAAAGAGCCAGAGCACGGGTCATAAAGCTGCCTTCCGCTCCATAAGCGTGCGCACATAAGCCAGGGTCTGTTCGCTGACCGAATCTCCATCCAGCATCCGAGCAAGTTCCTGCTCACGCTTTTCGACGGACAACGGAATAATGGAGGTTTGGGTCCGGGCCTCGACCACGGATTTTTGCACCAGAAAATGTTCATCAGCCAGGCAAGCAATTTGCGGGAGATGGGTGATGCAAAAAACCTGATGATGCCCGGCCAGCTCCCGGATCTTTCTGGCCACCGCCTCTGCCGCCTTACCGCTGATCCCGGCATCAATCTCATCGAAAATAACCGTATCGACTTGGTCCTTCTGGGCCAGGAGTGTCTTTAAGGCCAGCATCAACCGCGACAACTCGCCACCCGAGGCAACCTTGGCCAGGGATTTTGGTTCCTCGCCCTGATTGGCGGAAAACATGAATTCCGGGCGATCCCAACCAAGTCTGGAGATGGTCCCCAGTTCCTGGCCCGGCTCTCCATTAAAATATATCTCGAAAACCGCCTGCTCAAAGCAGAGAGAGGCCAGCGAGGCACGAATCTTGCTAGCCAGCTCCTGAGCCGCAGCCAGACGGGCCTTGGAAAGCAAGGCCGCCGCCTCGCCCAGGGCAGTTTCGCTCTGGCGCACTTCTTTCTCCAAAGAGGCCAGCCGCTCATCCAACGCCTCGATTTCCGCAAGCTCCTGCTTCGCCTCCTGGCCAAAGGCAATGACCGCGTCAAGCTCACCGCCATATTTTCTTTTGAGCCGCTGCAACAAATCAAGACGCGCCGTCACCACATCGAGACGCGCCGGATCACTGGCAAGGGTCTCCACATAGTTGCGGATTGCTTGGACTTGGTCTTCCATTTGAAAACAATTCCCGGCTACCTCTTCGGCTAGCCCGGTCAAACTCGGGTCAAAGGCGGTCATCTGGGCCAGGTTTTTGCGCACCAGAGAGAGCGGGGTATTGACCGCCTCCGCCAGGAGATGCCAGCTTTTTCTCCCAAGACCGATCAGATCATCGGAGGCCCGCAACCGATCACGCTCAAGAACCAGGTCCACGTCTTCACCAGGGCTGGCCGCAGCTTCCTCGATTTCTCTGGCCTGAAAGGCAAGAAAGTCCCGACGCTGCTCCTTGTCCCTTTCCTTGACCACAAGCTCCTGATATAATTCTTTGGCCTCCCTCCACTTGTCATAGCACTTGGAAACGATGAGCCGCTGCGGCCAAAGACCGCCAACTGCGTCAATACAATCAAGATGGCTGCGGGGCTGCAACAGTTGCTGGTGATCGTGCTGGCTGGCAACGCTGAGTAGATTTTCCATCACCTCACCCACTGCCTTTGCCGTAGCCAGACTGCCGTTCATGAAATAGCGACTGGATCCTTTGAGGGCAATAACTCGTTTGACCACCAGCTCAGCCTCGGGTTCATATCCCATCTCCGCCAGTTTTTCCTGGATGATCCCATGCTGGGGGTTGAGTTCAAAAAGGGCCTCAACCGTTGCCGTCTCAGCCCCGCTTCTGATCCAGGCGGCCGCAGCTTTTCCGCCTCCCAGCAGATGAGTGGCCTGCAAGATGATGGATTTCCCGGCCCCGGTTTCTCCGGTAAGAACCGTGAGCCCTTCGGCAAATGAAACATGCAGTTTCTCGATAAGGGCAAGATTGGTGATGATGAGTTCCTTCAGCATATGGCTCTCTATACAGGATTATCCGAAGATTGCAATGGTTGACCTGCCCGGTGCGGCAGAACTGAACAAATGGTGGCGGAAACAACCCTTCGTCATTATACTTAATAAATATATGTAGAGATGGAATCAAACAAGTTTCCTATCGCAGGTATCGGAATAGTCCATATGAATCACAACAACACCTTCCGGCGCCTCACCGCATACATCATCTGCGCTGTTTTTTTGCTCGGCAATCTGCCCTTGGCAGGTTTTTCCCCGCCCCCAGCCCAGGCTTTCAGCATTGGCGAGGAACGGGAAGTCGGCGAAAAGCTCCTGTCCATCATCCGCAAAGAATTTACCCTTCTTGATGACCCGGACCTTACCGAATATGTAACAAATCTCGGACAACAGACCCTGCAGCTCGCTGGGCCACAGTTCTTTGATTATCATTTTTTCATCATCGACAACAAGGAATTCAATGCCTTCGCCGCTCCGTCCGGCCTGATTTTTTTCCATTCAGGCCTCATTGATCTTTGCGATACAGAAGGAGAACTGGTCAGCGTCCTCGCCCACGAAATCGGCCATGCAGCCAGCCGTCATATCGCGGACCGGATCAATAAATCGGGCAAACTTAATGCCAGCACCACCGCTCTGATGCTGGCAGGACTGCTCCTCGGCGGAGGAAGCGCTCTTGGCCAGGCCGTTGTTAGCGGCTCCATGGCTGGCGGCATGACCGCAAACCTTAAATTCAGCCGCGAGGATGAAGAAGAAGCAGATCGCTTGGCCTACAAATGGATGCAAGAAGAAAAGCGCGACCCAGCGGACATGGTGAACATGCTCAAAAAAATGCGCCGGGTCAGCCGTTATCACCGGAAGCAGGTCCCCACCTATCTCCTCACCCATCCAGAGCCGGAAAACAGAATCGGCTACATAGAAGACATCATCTTACAGGATCCACAGAAAAAAATCCAAACCCAGGACGAGTTCGCCTACCAGAGGTTCAAATACCGGGTACAGGCCCTTACCAGAGACACGCAATCGATCCTGCCAATCCTGAAAAACAAAGCGGAGGAACCAGGCATCCTAGAGAGTGATCCCATGGTTTTCTTCGGCCTTTCGCAAGTCTACCTGGCAAATCGTGATTACCAAAAAGCGGAGGAAACTCTCCAAAAAGTCATAAACCGTTTCCCGGACAGGCCCATCCTCAAAACAGATCTCGGCAGGATAAAACTTGAAGCGGGAGAAACCCAAAAAGCCCTAGAAATTTTCCAGGAAATAAAAAGGAAGGACCCCGACGAGGCGTATAACACCTACTATCTGGCCAAAGCCTTACAGCAAGCCGGAGAGCCTGCGCAGGCTGTTCTTATCTATGAAAATCTAGTTGAACGCATGCCAACCTATGCAAAACTCTATCAGGAGATCGGAAAAATCAGAGCCAGCCTTGGCAATAAGGCCCTTGGGCACTACAATCTCGCCCTATATCAATATTATGAAGGATCAAATATCGCCGCCCGCTACCACATAGCGGAAGCGCTTAAAAAACTCTCCGAGAAAGATCCACTCTTCCCTAAAGTAAAAGACTTAAAAAATAAACTCGATCGAGTTGAGAAAATGTGAGGAGACGGGGGGATGCGTAGAATTATTGCTTGCGGCTGCGAAGTTTACGAATCGCCATCACCGCAAAATCTCGGAACAACCGGGTTGCCTTGATCCGGTTTGAATCAAGTTTTGGCCTGCCTTTTTTCCGATCAAGATAGATCAGGCCAATGGGCTTATCGTCGAGGCAGATTGGAAAGAGATATACAGTTCGGTCTTTCACAAAAAATTTAAGGCTCTCAGGAAAGGCGTCTGGAGTGTTGGGGGGGATGGCCATGTCCTTGCACGCCTTGAGAGACTTGGGGATAATGTAACCACTCAGAGCAAGATCGTGTTCAAATCTGGCGATTCCGGCCGGATCAATATCGCCGAGGCCAAACCGCCCGACCAAGACTCTGCTTGTGGGCTGGACGCTGATCACGGCGAGAAGCACCCGATCAAAACCAATACCCCGATAAAGTCCCTCCAGCAGGTTGATATAAAAATCATTGAGATTGAATGGCCCCATGAGCGTCTCGGTGACGTCACGGATAAAATCGTTGATAGACTTATCCGGACTGGTCGGCAGCTCATCAAGCTCCTGGATACCTGGTTCTTCAGAGACCACCCCTTCTTCTCGCGGGGACTCCTCCCCAGCCTCCACTTCCTCTTTTTTTGTCTTCTTCTTTCGTGCCGCCTTTGCCGGCTCCCTCATCGCCTCATCTAAACCCCGAAGGCGGCTGCGCATCTTCAACTTGGAAAGACCATAGCGAATGGAGTCGGAAATATCCTCAGAAGCATCAACTGTTTTGTTGACCCGCTCAACCGCCTCTTCCTTGTTTACAGAAAGCATCTCGCCATACCGACTAATGAGCCCGCTTATATCCTTTTCATCACAGACATACTCAATGAGCTTATTGGAGAAGTTTGCAACATTTTTCAGATAACCCAAAGTATCGTAAGTGTTCTGGGGATAAGAAGGATCGGGATCCATGGCCGCGCATATCTTGTCGGACAAATTCCAGAAAGTTGCAACTTCAGCTCCTATCTGGTCAAAGGTCAACCCATCAAGAATCTGCCGGGTAGCAGCGTGCTCAGACATACCTCCTGCCAGCTTTTCCTCGATCTCCCTGGATATTTCCGGCATGTAGAGGCAAACAATAATCTGCCCAAGATTATGGAGAAGTGCGCAAATAAACGCCTCTTCAGGCACGATGTTAAGATTTTTCTCAACAGCCAGATCACGGGCCTGTAGTGCGCTCAGGAAGGACCGGGTAAGAAGTTTACTGATCCCCTCTTTTTCAACCCCATTTTTGACAAAATCTTCAAACAGGGCAATACCAGTGGCAAGATCACGAACTGCATCAAACCCGATAATAGTAACCGCCTTGGAGATGGAATTGACCGGTCTGCCAAGAGAGTAGTAGGCGGAATTGACCACCTGCAATACTTTGTTTGTAAGGGAATAATCCTTAAGGATTACCTTGGAAAGCTCATAGCCCGAGCTCTGGCTGCTATGGGTCAGGGAAATCAGCTCCTGGACATTATGTGACATGGCCGGGAGCTCGCCCATGTTCATTTTTGCAAATATTTCAGCAAGCTTCCCGCTTGACGTCGGTGAGGTCTCAGTCATATTTTCCTGTAACCACCCAAAATTCGTACAATCCATCCCCCAACATTTCTTGCCCTAACGTACCACTATAATTATACAATATTTATAAAAATAATCTAAAATTGTAACGTTTTTTTATTACACCCTTATGTGATATATGATACGTTCATGACAGGCAAGTTAATTTCATGCAACTTTCTGATATAGTTATGACAAATAGTTGAGTCAGCCGTTTTACCAAAACCACGGAGCATCCGTATTGTCATGTTTCCGCATGGACGGATTCGGACAAATTACTGACAAAAAATGCACCCCCGGGAAAAGACGATGATGCAGGACGGAACGATCAATCTTGAGGATTACACCAAATCGGATTGGA
>JBAZCG010000104.1:0-8298 GCA_041671085.1 Desulfurivibrionaceae bacterium
CCAGGGCCGCGATGGCCCAGGCGCTGCCCGCCTTGTAGATTTCGGTGATCCCGATTTCCTGGGCCGCCACCAGCAGGGCGGGATTGACCTTGCCGTTTGCATCGGGCGGGGTCATCATCACCCGCCGCTCCACCCCGGCGATGGCCGCAGGGATGCCGTTCATCAAGACCGAGGAGACCAGGGGGGTTTTGCCGCCCTGGCCGCCCGGCACATAGAGCCCGGCGGAATCCACCGGATGCACGATCCGGCCGGTGATGGCGCCGTCTTCCCGTGTCACCATCCAGGACTGTTCCTTTTCCCGTTCATGAAAGGTGTAGATGCGCTCGATGGCGAGTTCCAGGGTGTCGAGGAAGTCGTCATCCACCGACTCCATGGCCTCGTGCAGTTCCTCCTCGCTGACCCGGAGCTGTTTGACGCTCATCTTCGGCGCGTCGAATTTGCGGATGTATTCGATCAACGCCTCGTCGCCGCGTTGGCGGATGTCGGCGATGATGGTGGTCACGGTCTGCTGGCAGGCAGGGTCGGCCAGTTGAAAACGGTCGCGCAATCCGGCCAGAATCTCTTTGCCCTTGGCAGAGGTGGTGGTGACAGGGGTGATGATCATGGTGTGCCTCTATTGTTGAGTGGCAGGCGGAAGAGCGCATTGGGGCGCAGCCTGCGTCTTTATGTCGCGGTTTTTTAATTTGAATTCGTCATTCCGGCGGAGGCCGGAGGTAAGCGAGCGAAGCGAGACTCCGATCTGGGCCCATGGTTTTCTGGACCCCGGCCTCCGCCGGGGTGACGGCCTTTGATATTTTGGCTGCTTCGGGCAATCACGTCCAACCGATTGGCACATGAGTAATATTCTCTCTATACCAGCGATTACAGGGGAAGAAAAGCCCTCTTCGCGGAATTGATCAAGATTTGCAGCGGTGGTTGGCATTGCAAAGAGTCAGGGCAGCGTATACTTTGAAAGTTGAAAATGATTTTTACGAGGGCATCATGCTGCGTTCATATCTCACGGCGGTGCGGGAGCTTCCCTCGCCGCCCCGTCTTTTTCTGATCTTCACGGCGGTCAATGTCTTTTCCTGGCAATGTATCGCCGGACCGGCCATGGTCCTCTTTGCCCGTGCCCTCAATATGCCCCCGGCTTGGGTGGGGCTGCTGCTTTCTTTTCTCCCTATTTCCATGCTGCTGGTGGTGTTCACCGTGCCGCTCGTTGAGTGGCTTGGCCCCCGGAAGCTGCTGCTGTGGACCTGGCTTGCCAGAAATGTCCTCTCCCTGTCTGTTTTTCTTGTCCCCTGGGCAATAAGCCGCTGGGGTGAGACAGGCGGCTGGCAGGTGCTGCTCTTCGCCACCCTGGCTTTTTCCCTTATCCGGGCCGTGGGCGTGGGCGCTTGGTATCCCTGGCTGCACGAGATCGTCCCCCGGCCGCTTCTCGGCTCCTACCTCTCCATCGAGGCCGCCATGAGTCAGGTAATCATCATCGCCCTTGCCCTGGGCATGGCCCTGATCCTCGGCCTGGGGCAGGGGCTGGGGCGTTTTTTTCTCATCTACGCGGCGGGCATCGGCGCAGGCTTCTGGAGCGTGCAGCTTATCAGAAAGATCCCGGGCGGCGAGCGGGTCGTCGCCACGGATTTCGGACTCTCCGGCCGGAGCCCCTCCTTGCGACAGGCGCTGGCGGATCAAGAGTACCGCCGCTTTTTCGTCCTCGCCATGCTGGGCACCGCCTCGGTCATGTGGCTCAATGCCGCTTCGGTGATGTATCTGCGCGACATGCTCTTCTATGCCGAGGCCAAGATCATGCTGCTCCTTGCCGCAGGCGGGATCGGGGTGGCCTGTACCGTGCATTTCTGGGGCAGGGCCGCCGACCGCTTCGGCAGCGTCCCAGCCATGATCCAGCTCCTGGCTGCGCATGCGCTGCTGGCTTTTTGCTGGTGGGGGCTGCTGCCGGGTGGCCGCCTGACCGGGCTGCTGGCGGTGCCGGTTATCGTTTTCACCACGATCTTCAATGGTGCCTTCACCATGGTCAGCGCCAGTGGCATGCTCTGCCGGGTGCGCGACGAGGGAAGGGTGGCCTACACCAGCCTCTGGATACTCGGGGTTTCCACCGCCAACGGGTTGCCGCCGATCCTGGCGGGGCTGCTCATTGATTATTGGGGGATGGCTGGCTTCCGCCTCTGTTTTCTCATCGCCGGCTGTATCGGCCTGGCCGCAGCCGGGTTCATGTTCGGACTGTCGACGGAGGAGGGCAAGCCGCCCCTGCATGAGCTGCGGCAGCTGATCCAGCCGAGCCAGCCGTTGCGTTCCCTGGCCAGGGTTTTTTGGATTACCTTGGGGGGTGGGGAAAAGAAGGGAGGGGGAGCAGGCGGGGATGGTCGGTGAAACGAGAGAGGCCAAACACGCCCCCAGTGTCTCCCCGGTTCAATGGGCAAGACGCGGCTGATCACGGCGATTGCGACCGCAATCCGGCTTCATCTGGCCTTGTGGAAGAAAAACTGTAACGCAACTCGCCCAACAGGAACGTTTCTGCTACTGTGAAGATACAGATAGGCGTTGTCACCCCGTTTTAGGAAACAGCATCCACTCGGTCGCCATGCGAAAAAAAACAATCCTTATCCCAATCCTTCTTGTGCTGTTCAGCTTCTGCTGGCTGGCCGGACCAGTCGCGAGTGCGGCGACCCGTAATGAGTCGCGCTCCGGTGGACAACCCACCATCGATGTTGCCAGGCTGGAAATTAGAATCCATGACCTCATCAACCAGGAGCGAAAGAATGCCGGGCTGCCGGATCTGGCATGGAATCAAACCCTGCAACAGATCGCCCGCGATTACAGCCAGGACATGGCGACGCGGAACTTTTTCTCCCACACCGATCCGGAAGGCCGCAATTTTGTCCAGCGTTACCGGCGGGCCGGATTCAAGTGTGCCATCAGAAAGGGCTTCTTCTTCAGCAGGAGCACCATTCTGGGCGGCGAAAACATTGCCTATAATCATCTCTCCAGCGCCATCGTGCGTAGGAATGGACAGACAATGACCTCCGAGGACGCGGAGGAGCAGTTTGCCGCCGCCGTGGTCAGGCAATGGATGACGAGTCCCGGCCATCGGCGGAATATCCTGACCCGTCACTACCGGCGGGAGGGGATCGGCGTTGCCATCGGGAAGAACGGTAAGGTGCTGATCACCCAGAATTTTTGTTGATTTGCTGCGGTTGGAAAAGAAGCGAGAAAATCCGGGACTCCATAGACAAGAGACTAAAACAACTTCTGCTGCCCGATAACCCCTGGTAGCCGTTGGGGAGATTTTATCCTCAGCACCTTGTTGACATTCATCCTGCCGGTCACGACCTCAATATCACGCACCGAAACCCCAAACTCCTCCGCCAGGAAGCGCACCATGTAGTCGGTCGCCTTTCCACCCCGTGGCACAGCCTTGACGCTGACGCAGAGTTGATGGCCCTTTACCTTGCCGATGGCATCTTTTTTGGCATTGGGAGTGCCGAGGATATTGAGGACCAAAACATCGCCGTCCCAGGTATAAAAGGGTCTTTCCGTCATTCCGTTTAGCCCATCGGGTACAGAATCTCTTGATTGACGCTGTCGCACTCTTTCAGGAGTTCTGGTGAGAGGACGGTTTCCGAGGCTCTGAGGGTATCGTCCAGTTGCGAAGGATGTGTTGCCCCGATGATGGTGCTGGGTACAAAATCAAAACTGAGCGTCCATGCCGCCGCGAGGGTTGCCGGAGTAAGCCCATGTTTTATGGCGATGGCAGCATATTTTTGTGCCGCTGCTATCGATCTCTCTCCCGCAAATCGTCCAGCTTGCGCCCGCATCCTCGGATCAGGATTGGTCAGGTAATCCCCGAAGCGAAAGCCGTCCCAATGGTGGTCGGGCTTATACTTGCCGCTCAATACTCCACCGGCCAGCGGTGAAAAGGGGAGCAAGCCGACCTGCTCTTTTTTGCAGACGATGGCAATTTCATCAAGGAAGCGTCTGTTGAGCATGGAAAAGTTGTTCTGGATGCTCTCAAATCGCTTGAAGCCCCGATAACGGCTGGTCTCCAAGGCTTTTGTCAACCCGTAGGCGTTCTCGTTCGAAGTCCCGATATAGCGCACCTTCCCACTGCGGACGAGTTGATCGAGCGCTTCAAGACTCTCTTCAATGGGGACGACGGTATCGGGCCAGTGGACCTGATAGAGATCGAGGTAATCGGTCTTGAGCCGCCGTAAGCTCCCTTCGATGGCGGTCGTGATATGAAACGCATCGATGGCCGTCAGACCGTGCCGCGCCGGGGGGACGAACCAGCCATTGGCCGCGCCCGCGACTTTCGAGGCAAGGATAATTGAATCTCTTGGCTTACCTGCCAGCCACTCAGCAAAGATCTCTTCCGTGATTCCATAGGTTTCTGCTGTTGGCGGAACGGGATAAACTTCAGCCGTATCATAAAAGTTGACGCCATTGGCATAGGCTTTATCAAGGATTTTAAACGATATTTTTTTATCGCATTTTTTCCCGAAGGTCATTGTCCCCATGCAGATGTTGGAGACTCGCAGGCCGCTTTTTCCGATATAGTTGTATTTCATAGAGGTGGTCGCAATTTGGTTTATTTAAGGCCGAGACACGGCCCTGGAAAAGGTCCGATGTCCCATCCGGAAAAAGGACAGATTTATTATGGGATGCGATACATTGGGAAAATAAATCTGTCCCTTTTTTTCTTAATGCGACAATCAGTCGCCGACGAAGGAGGTCATCTGGATTGACTTGTTAAGTTTAATTACAAGCGCTCTCCAAATTCTTTTATTGCCACTGCTATCGCGGCATCCAACCAGCGCTCGTATGACGCGCGAATCCCTCCAACATCGGTGTTCCAAGCAATAACAAACGGATCCAGCGCGCAAGGAAAATACTCTTTAGACGATACATCCCTATCGTCAGAGTCTTGATAAGACTCTAATCTAGCGAATGCTGTCACCTCCATGACCCCCGTCAACTCCCTGCCAACATGATGAAAAGAAACAACAAAGAGTAGGCGCTCCGTCTCAACTCGAATCGTTGCTTTTGAGAAATAATGATCCTCAGAAAAATTAATAAACTTGCCTGACATCTTCCCCGACTCAATGACATCATGTTTGTACCAGTGGGAATTATCTCTGTCTGGCCCCCCATCTATCACATGTATGTCTGGTTCCCCGATCATTGATACAGGTTCCTTGAGTGCAGTAAACGCCACCTCGACAGCAGTTCTTGTGTGTGTTCTTAGGTTGTTCGCGACATTGTTGACATTCCTAAGTTCCTCATGCTTTCTCTCCCTGCGCTTACTAAACTTGTCTGTCAAGCTCTCAATAACTGCGCCGGTTATAGTCTTATCTTTTGATGTCTCGGTATCAGTATCAATGCTCAGTGCTTGGAGAATTGCTGTGCGCTCCAAGCGAGCGAACAAGAGACATAGAGGTTCTAAGTTGTCAAAGTCAGCGGACTCTAAAGCCGTGATGTACTCGCCCCTTATATTCCGGTCCACTACCAGAGGCAGTAAGTCTGCTTTTAGCAACACCAGAGTTATTAGGGCGCGACCGACTCGCCCATTTCCATCTTGATAAGGATGGATTTGCGTAAACCTATGGTGGAGCCACGCGGCAACGATCAGGGGGTCATCAGTCTCGTAATTAGAATACCACTTAATGAGATTGTCCATCTCAGAGTCAACATGAACAGGAGGGCAGTATTCGTGGATTGACCCATCAGAACGTTTGGGGTTGTTCGGTTGTTGTTTATAAACCCCTTTCTTCAGGGGTATTTCAATTCTGTTGCCAAACTGGTCTACTGCCGTTGTTGTATGCTGGTGAGCTGTTAGGATTGTATGTAGCTCGTGGATTAGCCCCTTTGTCAAATGTCGGTTATCGGTCACGCAATCCATCACCAGCTGAATTGCGGATTCTTGGTCCCGCAACACATCAATAAGGTGTCCAGGATCGACATCCGTACTTGTTCGAGCAACAAGGTCTTCGGCAAATCCTTGTGCAACTAGGGCTTCAGTGGTGCCTCTATCTAAGTCATAAAGTCTTTCAAGGATTCCGGTTTCTATGCTCAATGACCGAACAAGCCGATCCGTAAAGCTTTGTAGGTTGGTTGAGCTGGACTGTTGTAGTTTCTTCTTTACTGAATGCCAAGATTCGTAAAGCGGCCTTATGGCGGCCATATCGATTGCTAGATCGGTGTCGTCAATCGGCCGAATCGCTTGCCATTTATAGTCCGCCATTTTTTTCTCCCGTGCTTGGCCAATGCCAGAAAGTTAGGGACACTTCCCAGTTTCTTTGTTTGGTTGTCCAGTTATTGTTTCACGCAGCCAGCGGCGTGATGCGGGCAAGCGATTCACCGGCGTTTTTTACCTCATCAGTTCTGTTTTCCAAGCCCCTCGGCGATGAAAGCGGCTACCATGGCATTGATGCTCACTCCTTCCGCCGCAGACCGGGCTGCCAGTCGTGCATGGATGCTTTTCGGCACCCGTTGCACCCATTTGCCGCTGTACTGCCCAGGTTCGGGGATGGCATCGCCGAACTCCCGTGCCGTTTCAATCCACGAGTGTTCCGCATCCATGGCGTTGGCAATGGCTTCCTCAATGGTCTCGCCATCGGACATGCATCCAGGCAGGTCAGGAAAAGTTACCAGATAGCCCTTGCCATCTTCGTTTGACAACGGGCGCACTTCGAAAGAATATTTGATGGTTTCTGCCATGGCTTAGCCTCCTTCGACAAAACGGATAAACAGTTTGATATAGATGGACTTTATTGGCCGATGGGCGGGGATGGTCAGTTTTTCTCCGTCGGTGCGGCGAAAGGTTACATGACTTGTTCCCGGCTGCCGCCAGATGATTTCGTGCCGTTTGGCAACGGCCTTCAGGGTGTCGATCTGCCAGTCACCCTGCGGGTTGTTCTTCATCTGGGCGAGTATTTTATCAGCCGCACTCATGTAAGTATAGTATCATATGCGGTATCATTGTCAAGCAGGGAAAGAGGTCCAATTTCATCGTTTTGCCGTCCCGCGCTCCTCATCAAACACCGGGCATTTCCGCTCTGGGCTATAATCCCGATACACCTTGTCGTTGTAATCCTTGTGGCAGGGCAGGCATTGTCCCACCCGCAGGATGCGGGCAAGCTCCCCTTTGTTGAAGGGGCGGAGATCGGGGCGGGCGCTTTTTTGCAGCGGTTTGCCGTTGATGTCCACATAGCCGTCCAGCGGTGGGGTGGGGCCAGCTGCGGTCTGCAGCCCCTGGTCAACTCCGCTGAACCGCCATTCCCCCTTTTCCTTCCAGGCCGTGCCCTCGCCCAACCCCACGGTTTTGGTGGAGGTGTGGCAGTCGGCGCAGGTGCGGCCCGCCTTCTGGGTGGTGTGCGGGCTGAGCGCCGCCATGGTCAGCGAGTTGAAGGAACCCGCCGGTTTGCCCTGTTTGTCGATGAGGGTGACGACATCCTGGCAGCCGGGGGTGACGGTGACGATCTTGTCCTTCCAGATGGCCAGCATGGGCTTTTCAAAGCGGAGATAGGAGCGGCCCTCTTCCCACCAGCCAGGAGTTTCCTTGCCGGTCAGCTTGTCGAGATGGGTTTCGCGCATATCCCGCTTGGCGTGGCAGCCGTAGCATTGGGGAATCCAAGTGGAATGGCAGGATTCGCAGCCCATGCGCTTGTGGCCAGGGTAATCGCAGACCCCTGCCTTGGGCGGGTTGAGGGGATGCTTTTTGCCGGTGAGTTTGCCAATGAGGAGATATTTCCCATCCGGGGTCTGTTCCAAATTATTGAGCTTTTTATTCTTGCGGGTGAGGCCGGGTTTGCCGTCCTTGGGGTCCACATGGCAGAGGGTGCAGGATATCTCCAGGGACTGCTCGTAATGGGCGTAATTGGTGCCGTCGCCCATGATCTCGTCGCGGGTGTGGCAGTCGATGCAGGCCATGCCTTTCTGGTGGTGGATGTCCGGGGCCAGATCGAGATAGAAGCGGTCGCCGGGCAGCTCTTTTTTCGATGGCCCGCCGTGTTCGTAGGGGGTGCCGTAGCTCTCCCCTTCGTAGACGCCGATAAACGAGGTGCCCACCCGGCCGCTCCGGTTATGGCAGCGGATGCAGTTTTCCATGGGCACCTTTTTGTTGATGAGCGGGTGCGGCTTTTTCTTGAGCTGGCCGAACTGGAAAAAGGTTTCCCATGGCTTGACTGCGGTGGGTGCCTGGGGCCGGGTGTAATGGCAGGCGGAGCAACCGCCGCCCTTCTCGCCGAAGAAGCCTTCCATGTCGCCCTTTTCCTTCCAAAGATGGCAGGTGGCGCAGAGCTTGCGGTA
>JBAZCG010000105.1:0-8041 GCA_041671085.1 Desulfurivibrionaceae bacterium
GCACACCTTCCGCATTGAAGACAACTGTCTGGTTGAAAACAGCGGGATCACCGAAAAAAGGCTTTTTTCGCTGGACATCCCCGAGGGCTGCGTGATGAACAAACTCCTGCAACCCGGCAACCTCGAATACCTGCCGGACGGCAGCCCGCGCCACCGAATCTCCTGCTGCCTGCTCAAGCAGGAAATCCGGCCTGAATAGTCAGAACACCGCACAAAAAAAAGGCGGCCGGGCTTTGCGCCGCAACCGCCTGTACAACACATCCCAAAAGATCAAAAGAAGCAAAAAGATTTCAACGACCGCTGAAGGCTATCATTGCGGGGTGAACTTGGTCTTTTCACCTTTCTTGGCCTGCTTGGCGGCCTTCTTTTCTTTCATGCTCTTAGCCGGTTCTTTTTTAACTGCTTTTTGGGTGTCCTTGGCCTTACTCATGATTGGCGCTCCTAGATGGTTGAGGTTACGATCCCGCACCTCTCCTGGCGGACTGCAATGCCTTGGGAGCGGCACGACTCATACATTCCATCATGCCTTTTTCTTTTCATAATGGCAAGCTTTACGCGCAGGCAACAACAAGGAAAATTCTCCATTGTTGCCTGCGCGCTAATCGTCTAATATAGCGTCTTTCCGTTTCGCTTTTGGGGACGCATCCCCTCTTTTTTTTGGGAACAGCTATGAACATAACACTTCTGGACTACGGAGCCGGCAATGTCCGCAGCGTCCGCAACGCCATCAAAAAACTCGGTTTCACCGTTACCGACGCAAAAACTCCGGCGGATATCCTGGCTGCGGAAAAGCTGATCTTCCCTGGAGTCGGCAGCTTTGGCAGCGCCATGCAGCGCTTGCACCAGTGCGGCTTTGTTGAGCCTCTGCTGGAATACCTCCGGGCCGATCGCCCATTTTTAGGCATTTGCCTGGGGCTGCAAACCCTGTTTGAGGGAAGCGAAGAGGCCTTGGGCGTGGCCGGGTTGGGGATCATCAAGGGCCAGGTCCGACGGTTCACCGAGACAACCCTTTCGGTGCCGCAGATCGGCTGGAACGGCATCAATATCAGAAAACCCTCCCGGCTCCTTGCCGGATTCACGGAGGAAAAACTCTACTTTGTCCACTCCTACCGGGCGGCCATCGAGGCTGGCAACGAGGAATGGGTGCTGACCACCACCAACTACGGCGAAGAGTTCATCAGCTCGGTACAGAAGGGCAATGTGGCGGCCTGCCAGTTCCATCCGGAAAAAAGCGGCGCCGCCGGACTTATGATCCTTAAAAACTTTTTGGAAGCCACGGACCTTTCCGCTATTAGCCCCATGGAAATCGCCACCTCGCCGGCGGAAACACGGCTCGCCAAACGGATCATCGCCTGTCTCGATGTGCGCAGCAACGACAACGGCGACCTGGTGGTGACCAAGGGCGACCAGTACGATGTCCGCGAAGCCCAAGGCGAGGTGCGTAACCTCGGCAAACCGGTGGAGCTGGCCCGCCGCTACTATGAAGAAGGCGCCGACGAGATCACCTTTTTAAACATCACCGGCTTCAGGGACTTTCCCATGAAAGACCAGCCCATGCTCGAGGTCTTGCAGCGCACCTCGGAACAGGTCTTCGTGCCGCTCACCATCGGCGGCGGCATCCGTGAATTCACCGACTCCACCGGCAAGCATTATTCGGCCCTAGACGTGGCCGCGGAATATTTCCGCTCCGGGGCCGACAAAATCTCCATCGGCAGCGACGCGGTGCTCATTGCGGAGGAATACCTGAAAACCGGCAAAAAATCAGGGGCCAGTTCCATCGAGCAAATCTCAGCGGTGTACGGCAACCAGGCCGTGGTGATCTCCGTTGATCCGCGCCGGGTATACGTAAAATCGCCGACAGACACCCCGCGCCACACCATCAAAACCCGATTCCCCGGACCGGGCGGCGAAGAGTACTGCTGGTATCAGTGCACCATCAAGGGTGGCCGCGAGGGCCGCGAGGTGGACGCCCTGGAGCTGGCCACCTCCTGCGAGGCCTTGGGCGCGGGAGAGATACTCTTGAACTGCATCGACAAGGACGGCACCAATTCTGGCTTTGACCTGGAGTTGATCAATCAGGTGCGTTCGGCAATCTCCATCCCGGTCATCGCCTCAAGCGGCGCGGGCAAGGTGGAGCATTTCTCCGAGGTGTTTGAGGCAACCGGGGCCGAGGCGGCCCTGGCAGCAGGGATCTTTCACCGGCAGGAGGTGCCCATCAGTGCGGTGAAGGCGCATCTTCGCACCAGGGGAATTGAAACGAGGTAGCTTTCCCCCTTGATTGTGCGGCTGATGGCAATGAGTAGCGGGAGCTATTGCCCCGGCGATTAAATACGTCATGCCCGAATGCTTTAGTCGGGCATCCATCCCCATGGATTCAAAGCCTTCGCGGAAATGACGGTTTACATCTTTAACCACCGGAGCAGTAAACCGGAACTTCGCTTTACTTTTTCTTTGGTGTTCCATATTCTGTTAAATAATGTCCGTACAGGTGAAAATCAGTCACAAAAAAACCTGATGGGGTTCATCAGAATTCAAAACAAATAGGGGACAGACCATGGTTCACTGTCGCTTCAAGCAAAACAACCGTGGTCTGTCCCCTATTCACTCAATCAACCCGACCACCCACAGCTGCGCTTTGGGTGCCCTCCGCTTCGCTCCAGCGGCGGGTTATCTCCAACGTTGAGCCGCACAGACACAATGCCTCTCGAGACCCTTCTATCGGAATTCTGGACTTATGCACACACGCAAGAGTACCGCGAAGGGCTTTTCGTTGAAGCATCTGGACTGGTTCTGGACATATTGCTTCTCATCATAGGCGTCAAGGTAATAGCCTATTACCTTGCTCGGCAATCAAGAAGCACAACGAACTTCGCATCTTCGTTTTTCATAGCACAGTTCCTCCGCGACGTGTTGATACTTCAGTTGAAGTCTGGCGGCGTCGCAGAGATAAATTCTAGCTTAAGAGCGGCACTGAAGGCGCGCAAACTGGATTCACTTTTTTCACACTTTTATTATGGCAATACGGAGAATCTCCTTGATCTTCTCCGGATCCGCATGAGAACTGGGGAGCATATCGCCGGGCACCGAATCCTCACCCCTGAGAATCGAAAGGATTTAGCCAAAGAAGCTCAGGCGTTACTCACGCGTTTGGACGGTTTGTTAGTTATTCTGGCGTCCCTGCGTCAGGAAGAGCAATGCCTTCGTGCATATGAGTTCCGCTTGGTGCTAACCGCAGTGTCAGACTACCTCGAAGACCTGTCCAAATCGAGCGGCACCCCTCCGCCTCGAACTTATGCGCCCATGAGTACAGCTCTTGCGTCTACCGTGGATTCATGGTTCACGAATTGCAAGAAGGTGCTTGATCGTCAACACAAAGGCCAAGTCCGGTGGTCGTATGCCCGCCTTTTGCTCTCGTTGCCATGGGTTGCTTCATATAGATTCATCATTCGAAGGTGGCGGCGATTTCGCGGACATCCATATACAGATCCTTTCAGTTCAAACTTCCCCCCACTTTTCTGCAAGTCTTTGGAGCAGGCACTCGGAACCGCATGGAACAAAGCGGTCACCGCTTCTGGCATCCAGAAGAACGATCTTCACCTAATGACGACTCAACATGTAGTCTTCTCGCAGGATGAATGTATTGCACTTCTGAATGAGATACGCCCCTTCGTTCCTGCGGACATATGGAACAGAGTACTTGCCGCAACATTGATTGCGGACATTGATAGCAGACCAATCAGTGTCATAACTGTTGACGCCGCCAAAGCAAATGCCTTGTACTACCTGACGAGGTTATCAACCAAAAACGACGACACAAGTGACGTCATCGAACAAGCGTTCCACAGTCTATGGAACCTACGCCCCACAGCTGCGTAGCTCAATGCAGCCTAACCCAGCGTTATAGCCGAAGGCCTTCGGCCACGGCTGAGCGTCGACGTTGACCAAAACACAGGAGGCAGAGGAATAAAGCAATGCAAGACGAGCTTGAGAACGATACGGCAGGAAGAGGCGATGACTCGGGGTTGACGCACGCGGTTCCTCCGACTCAGGGAGTTGAGAAGGAATTGGTTGATCAGGACACCGAGAAGAAGTGGGTCCCGGTTTCCGATCGCAAGATCCGGGTGGGCATCATTGGCTATGGCGTGTGTGGATTCGGTGCGGATTTCTCTTTCCAGGATCACCCGAATGTAACGGTCACGGCGGTTGCCGATCTCGTGCCCGAGCAGTGCGCCGCGTTGGCAAAAGCCTGTCGCTGTCAGAAGATGTACGGGACGGGCGAAGAACTTATCCGTGACGAGTCGGTCGAAGCTATTTTCATTGCCACGGATGCGCCCAGCCACGCGCGCCTCGCCATTGCGGCTCTCCAAGCTGGGAAGCACGTTGCCTCGGCCGTGCCGGCGGTTTTCGGCTCCCTGGAAGATGCCGATGCGCTTTTCGCCGCGGCCAGGAGCTCTGCCGGGAAGTACATGATGTTTGAGACCTCCTATTTCCATGTCAATCTCTACGCCATGCGCGAGATGTACAGAAGGGGAGCTCTTGGCAAGCTGATTTACGCCGAGGGCGAGTACATGCATTACCTAGGAACACCTTTGGCCGCGTACGGGGGATGGCGTGCAGGCCTGCCGCCGCAATGGTATCCAACCCACACGAATGCTTATCACATGGGGGTTACAGGTGGTTCATTCACGGAAGTGTCGTGCATGGGCAGGCCCAGTCCCATTCCACACCTGCAGGCCAAGAACCGCTATGACAATCCGTTCGGCACCGAGATCGCGCTGTTCCGCACCAGTGAAGGAAGCATGGCCCGAACGGCGATCAGTTGGGACATACCAGGCACCGGGGACGAAACGGGTCGAATCTGGACCGAGAAGGGAACTTTCGACCGTGTTTTCAAAGGGATGGATGGGAAGGAGGCGCCATTGATCAAACGGCCGCCTCTGCCGCCGGGAGTCGAGCCCGGTGGCCACAACGGATCGCACGGCTATCTGACGAATGAGTTCGTAGAGGCCATCCTGCTGGACCGCATGCCGCTCGTGGACATTGCCCAGGCATTGAACCTGACGGTGGCCGGCATTATCGCGCACCAGTCGGCGATGCGGAACGGAGAATTGTTAAAAATTCCGCAGTATGTTCTTTGATTTGTAATGAAGAATCAGCGGCCAACAAGGCCCAACAAGACGGGAGCTTTCAGCCTTTAGCTTTCAGTATTCTGCTTTCCCTTGAAGAGGCGGCTGATGAGGATGCCTGCCTCGTACAACCCGAAAAGCGGCACGGCAAGCAGCGCGGCGGACAGCACATCGCCTGCGGTGAGCAAAAAGGCAAGGACCAGGATGGCGAGATAAAAGTATTTCCGCTGCCTGGCAAAATAGCCTTTGCTCACAATCCCGGCCTTGGCGGTCATGACCATGAGAAACGGCACCTCAAAGGCCAACCCGAAGGCGAGCGAGGTCCTCGCCACAAAGGTGAGGTAGGCATCAAGTCGGAGCAGAGGTTCCAACTGCGCATCGGCAAAGCTCAGCAGAAAAGCGAGCGTCCTCGGCAACACCACCCAATAGGCAAACACCACCCCGCCGGCAAAAAGGGCCGTGGCCCAGAAGACCACGGTTTGCGCCAGCCGCCGTTCATGGCGATGCAGCCCTGGCGCGATGAACATCCACAACTCGTAGCAGCAGATCGGAAATCCGGCGATCAGCCCGACCAGCAGGGACACCTTCATATAGCTGACAAAGGCTTCGGTGAGGTTGGTGTAGACGAGCTTGGCCAGGGTTGGATGCCCCGTGACCAGGGGAATCATGAGAAAGCGGACGAGGTGTTCGGAAAAGGCATAGGCGATGATGGTGGCCACCAGGATGGCCAGAAAGGAGACCAGCACCCGATTGCGCAACTCCCGGAGATGCTGGGAGAAAAATCCTGACAGACCCTCAGTCATCCTGTGGGCTTCTCTTGTTTGGCCTCGGGTTGATCGGCTATCACGGGGGGGGTAGAATCAGGCGGCGAGACCGCGTCAATCTCCGGCGCGTCCGGCTCAAGAACCGAGGTGGAGGGCAGATTGGGGTAGGCATCCCCCAGCCTCTGCTGCCAGGGGTCCTGCCCCAACTCATCCTTCATTTCCTCATGCAGGCTCTCTTTAAGGGACGAAGCGGTTTTTTTCAGGTCCAGCACAACCTTGGCAATGGACTTGGCCATTTCCGGAAGCTTGTCCGGACCCACCACAATAAGCGCGATACCCAGAATCAGGATCAACTCAGGAAGCCCTATACCAAACATGCCGTTGCCTCAATGTGCCCGCAAAAAATCCAACCTGCCGCAAAAATCATCGACGCCTCAAATCCAGTGGGCAATCTACGGCATTTGCCCGAGGGTGTCAAGCCAGGCGCCACCCGGTAAATGCGCGTGGCATCATCGATTGACTTTTTATTTTCCTTTGGCTATGGTGCCTGTTGCTGTACACAGCGAGATAAAAAAATGAGTCCATCGGTGGCTCACGGATAACCTTATTTTCGAATGATTGCGGAGGAAGAACAAGATGGCCAATGTGGTAATTGTCGGGACACAATGGGGCGATGAGGGCAAGGGCAAGATCGTCGACCTGTTGACGGAGCACGCCGACTTCGTAGTGCGCTTTCAGGGCGGCAACAACGCGGGCCACACCCTGGTGGTGAAGGGCAAGAAGTACGTCTTTCACCTCATCCCCTCCGGCATCCTCTACGAAAACAAGATGTGCTTCATCGGCAACGGCGTGGTCCTCGACCCCGGCGTTTTGCTCGAAGAGATGGACAAGCTCGCGGCCAGCGGGTTGCCGGTGAATCCGCAGCGCTTGATGATCAGCGAGCGCGCCCACCTGATCATGCCCTACCATCGCCTCCTCGATTCGTGCAGCGAATCGGCCCTGGCCAGCGGCAAAAAGATCGGCACCACCGGCCGGGGCATCGGCCCTTGCTATGGCGACAAGATTTTGCGCAAGGGCATCAAGGCCGGGGATCTCTTGGACTCCGGCTCGCTCATGGAAAAACTCCGCGAAAATCTTGAAGAGAAAAATTTCCTGTTCAGCAAAAAATTCAACGCCGAACCGCTCAAAGCCGAGGCGATTTACGACGAATACCTCAAATACGCGGAGCGTCTTGCTCCGTATATCGATAACGTTTCCGTGGCCTTGGACGATGGCCGCAAGGCAGGCAAGCACATCCTTTTTGAAGGCGCCCAGGGCACCCAGTTGGACATCGACCACGGCACCTACCCCTTTGTCACCTCCTCGAACACCGTCGCGGGCAACGCCTGCACCGGCAGCGGTTTCGGCCCCTCCCATATCGACTGCGTCATCGGCATCCTCAAGGCTTACACCACCAGGGTTGGCGAAGGGCCTTTCCCCACCGAGCTGGTTGACGGAGTCGGTGACGAGTTGCAACAAAAAGGCGGAGAGGTCGGGGCCACCACCGGCCGCAAGCGCCGCTGCGGCTGGCTCGACGGCGTCATTGCCCGCGAAGCGGTGCGCTTGAACGGAATCAACGGCCTGGCCATCACCAAGCTCGATGTCTTGAGCGGCCAGCCAACCCTGAAACTCGCCACCAGCTATGAGGCCGACGGCAAGAAATTGACAGCCATGCCCGGCAACATCAAAATGTTTGCCAAGATGCAGCCGGTATACGAGAGCCTCGCCGGTTGGAGCGAAGAGATCAGCCAGGCCCGCGGCGTGGACGATCTGCCGGCCAAAGCCCGTGACTACGTGAAACGCATCGAGGAGTTCACCGAGACCCCGGCCTACATCCTTTCCGTGGGCCCGGGCCGCGAGCAGACCATGCTCCTCAACAACCCCTTCCTGAAATAAGCAAAAGGAACAGGCATGAGCACAGAGCTGCGGCCCGACAGTTATGCCCGGCACACCCTGGAGCGCTACACCGGCTCCAGCGTCAAGGACTTCGGCTCCCACATCCTGCTCTGCAATTTCCACCGCTACATCGACGACTTCGCCCGCATCACCGGCAACCCGATCCAGCGCGGGCACTGGAGCGTGGTCCACGACCGCAAGCGGGACTTGAGCATC
>JBAZCG010000106.1:0-7429 GCA_041671085.1 Desulfurivibrionaceae bacterium
GGGAATCTCCGAAAGGCCGAAACTCAACCCGCACCACCGACACCACAGATTCACCCGGCAGCCAATTCAACCAAGCGCACCAGGTGGCCGACATTCTTGAGGCCAAGGGCTGGAAGGAAGATAGGCGCACCACTCTAGGTATGGGATGGACCAGACCGGGAAAAGAAAGTGGTACGTCCGCCGTTTTATTGGATGAGACCGGCAATCTCTATGTATTCAGCTCAAACGCTTACCCATTGGAGCCTGGCCAGTCCTACAGCTCCTTTGCCTTGTTCACCATGTACGACCATGGCGGAGACTTCAGCTCGGCAGCAAGAGAGCTGAGCCGGCAGGGGTACGGCGAAGTGTCGCAAAAGTCGCAAGTGTCGCAGTCGCAAACCGCCAACGAAGAATGGCCGGAACCCTCGCCCCTGATTGCTCATCGGCAAGCAGACCCGTACCCATTGGACGCACTACCCGGCACCATCGGCGCGGCGGTTCGTGAAGTGGTGGAGTTTGTACAGTGCCCCGTTGCCCTGGGCGCGTGTTCTGCCCTGGCTGTTGTCTCTACCGTGGCGCAGGGGCTGGTTGATGTGCGGCGGGCTGGCAAGCTGGAAGGCCCGACAAGCCTTTTTCTTCTGGCCATAGCGGATTCGGGGGAAAGAAAGTCCACCGTTGACGCTTTCTTTTCAAAGCCGGTAGCGCAATGGGAAGCTGAACAGGCGGAAGCGGCAAAGCCAGACCTTCGAAAATATGAAGCCAATCAGGCAACCTGGGAAGCAAAAAAAAGCGGATTGCTGGCGGCGGTAAAGGATGCAGCTAAAGGCGGCAAGTCCACCACCGACCTAGAGCGCAAAGTTGCCGACCTTGAAGCTGAGAAGCCATACCCGCCGAAAGTCCCCCGGTTGCTGTTTGGAGATTCAACCCCGGAAGCACTGGCGCACCGGCTGGCGCATGGCTGGCCCGTGGGCGGCGTCCTTTCCAGCGAGGCGGGTAATGTGTTCGGCGGTCACGCCATGGCAAAAGAATCCGCCATGAGGAACATGGCTCTGTTGAATAGCCTATGGGGAGCAGAGCCATTAACGATTGATCGGCGATCTGTACCATCATTCACGGTTCGAGGTGCGCGGTTGACCATGGGGCTGGCGGTACAGTCCGAGACAGTCCGGGCGTTCCTTGAGTCTTCTAAGGGGCTGGCCCGTGGTATCGGATGGCTTGCCCGTTTCCTGATTGCCTGGCCAGAAAGCACACAGGGGGGCCGGATGTTCAAAAACCCGCCGGAGACCTGGCCGAACTTGGCAAAATTCCACCGGCGGCTTGGCACCCTGCTTGATCATCCCTTGGCGTTCAATGACCAGGGCGAGCTAGAACCGGAAACCCTTGAACTCTCCCCGGAAGCAAAAGAGGAGTGGGTGTCCTTCCACGATGAGGTCGAAGCAGAATTGATGCCTGGCCGGGATATGGCCGAGGCCAAGGATGTGGCAAGCAAGGCAGCAGATAATGCGGCGAGGCTGGCGGCACTATTCCACCTTTTTGAGAATGGCCCCGGCGGCAGCATAGGCCTTGATCACATGAAGGCCGCTGCGAGTCTGGCAAGCTGGCACCTGTACGAGGCGCGGCGGTTCATGGGCGAGATTGCCTTGCCCGCTGAAGTAAGCCACGCGGCAAAGCTGGATGCCTGGCTCATAGGCCACTGCCAACAAAACCGGCTGGTGGAAGTTTCAACAAGAGGGGTCCAACAGTTGGGGCCAAGCTGCACCAGGGAGAAGCGCACCCTTGACCCTGCCCTTGAAGAACTGGCTGAATCTGGGCGGGTCCGTGTGGTTATAGATGGACGGCGCAAGCTGGTTAGAATCAACCCTGCATTATTGAGGGGGTAGCCATGGCACTACGGGACCGAATTCTTAATTTTCAACAAGTTGCTACTGCTACACTTGCTATTCTTGCTACACCTAACACTAAAGAGGCTCGAACTGTAGCAACTGTAGCAACTGTAGCTGTAGCAAGAGAGGGAAAAACAGAAACTTTGACTAATCCAAAAGTGGGTTGGTTGAAGCCCTGCCCTATCTGTTCCGGGCTCCTCTTCGTCGAGGGTAGCCGTGGCGGGTTTTTCTGTTGCGAGTGCCAGACCTTGCCGGAAGGGGCCAAGCCTGCCCGGATCGTGGAAAGCAGGAGGACGCAATTTTGCGCCACCACCCCGCCGCAACCTGAACCACCCTCTTGCTTTGAATGTTCCCATTATGACGGCATGGGTACCTCCTGGCCAGGCATGTGCCGATACTTTGAAACAATCGGTCAGGAGGCCAAGGAAATAAATTTTAAGACAGTAGACCCCATGCTTGGTTGTAAGTGCTACCTGGCCAAGCCAACCACCGCCCATTACCGGGCAGAACTGGCAGCATAGTCTGCCCAACCGAAAGGAATTAAATATGATGGATCAAACCGCAGTACAGGAAGCATTAGCCAAAGTCCGCGCCCACAGATCAGCCGTAGACCAAGCAGCCAACGCGATCAAGCAGGGCATTGCCTCTCTTCCGACAGAAGGCCTGACCAATGAGTACAAGGAAAAAAAAACTCAGGAAGTCCGGGCTCGCTTTATTCCCTCAATCCTGGCAGCCCTTTCCGAGACCACGAAAATCAATGACCAGTTGCGCGGCACCCAAGCCTTTTATGAGAACACCCCGTTTCTGATGTCCCTGGAGCCCGTGTCGAAGCGGTTGAACAATGCACCGGCTGCACCTGCCGAGAATCAGGTTCATGAGGCACAGACCCGGCACGCCCTACTTGCTGAATATGCCAAGATGCCCAATGCTCTTTTGCAGGCCGCAGCGGATCATGCAAAGGCCGCTGGTAATTATGGCCACCTCCACCTGGCCAGCATCGAGAACGCCAGCCGCGACCAGAAAGACCCCTCATGGAAACAGATTTCCCTTGATGGACTGGAACTCCCCCACCAGAAAGAAGCCCTCAACGCGATCAGGGAAGCCAAGGCACACCAGCTTTTCCTTGAAAATATTTGGCGCGAGGCTGAAGGCCGAAAAGTTGACCCCTCATCCGCTATTACCGCACAAAGGATGATGAACGAGGTGGCCGCATGATGCTATCAAATCTGAACGAGCTCTTCGCCCGAATCGCCAACGCCGGGATGAGCGATGAAGAGGCCGAACGGCTCATTGAAGAAGGCGCGGCAATGGCTGCAAATGAGGTCCGGCAACATGCCCGGATTATTCGCACTAACGAGCTTGACCTTGTGGCGTATCGGCGGGAACGTGACCAGGAGCAGGCCACCAACGCAAAGAATAACCACATTCGGCTCCAGCGCGAGAAAGTACGAGCTAGCGAAGTGCAGGCCAAGCTGAAGGCGGCTGAAGATGCCAATGGACCCCGCCGACGCGGGTCTTCCTGGTAAACAATAACGCAACGGCAGCGGGGGGGTGTTGGGATATGCCTACACCCCCTTCCGCGTGCCGATTGCCCTCAAGATTTAAACGGTGAAAACATGACAGAAGAAAAAAAGAAAGGCCGACCACCATCGAAGCCGCCACAAAATGCGATTGAGATTATCGCGGCTACAGCTTGTCGGGGTTGTTCGGAAAGAAGTATTGCTTACGCCCTGGGCACCAGCTTTGACACGTGGCAGCGCTGGCGGGAAGATCACCCCGAACTGAAACAAGCACTTGACCAGGCGCGAGCAGTTGAGCATGACGCCCTTGTCGGTGTCCTTTTTGAAAAGGCCATGAAGGGCGACTCTGTTGCCGCTATGTTCCTTCTGAAATGCAGACACAACTACCGCGACGGCGGTGTCACCATCGAAGACAACAGGTCCGTTAAGATAGGCGTTATGCTGCCAGCCTCCTTGAACGCTGAGCAGTATAAGCAGATCATAAACGCCACATCGGAGGTAATCGACTGTGAATGCCCTTGAGTTTTCAGAGTTTCAAACCAAGATGCTTTGCATCCCCGAAGAATATGACCTTTTCCTTGGCGGCGGGCGTGGTGGTGCAAAATCCTATGGCATGACCCTAGCGGCACTCAAGCACGTTGAGCAGTACGGCGAGAAGGCCCGGATTCTGTATATCCGGCAGAGCTACAAGGGCTTGTCAGATTTTGAATCCCTGACCAGGGACGTGTTCTTTTTGGCCTATGGCCAGGGAGCCCGATACAATCAGTCTGAGCACGTCTGGCGGTTCCCCAACGGCGCGTATATGGAGCTGGGGCAACTTGAGACGGCGAGCGATTATTTGAAATATCAAGGGCGGTCGTTCACCCTGCTATTGATCGATGAGGCCGGCCATTATGCAGACCCAGCCCTTATTGACCGGTTGCGCTCGAATCTTCGTGGCCCTAAGTCCATGCCGATCAGACAGATCATGGCAGCGAACCCCGGCGACCCTGGCCACCACTGGCTGGCCCAACGGTATGTATTCAAAGAAAAGCCGTGGGTGCCATTCTATGAGGAAAAGAGCAAACGGAAGTGGGTTTATGCCCCAAGCACCTTCTTGGATAATCCCTTTATCGACCGGGACGAATACCGCAGCCAGCTTGAAGCGAGTTGCCCAACAGACCCCGAACTTCTCAGGGCATGGCTTGAAGGGGATTGGGCGATTGCTCGTGGCGCCTTCTTTTCTTCCGTCATCGAAGAGAAGCGGAATGCGGTTGCCCCCTGGAAAGAGAAAGCCAAGGGGTATGGCTACGATGAGTGGGAGTATTATCTTTGCCATGACTTTGGCGTCTCTGCCCCCAGTGTCACCTATGTTGTCGCAAAATCGCCGGGTATAGTCGGCCCGGATGAAAGATATTATCCGCGTGACAGTTTGGTCTTGATTGACGAGTTGGCCACAAATGAGCCTGGAAGCCTCTCTAAGGGCATGGGCTACACGGTGCCGATGCTGGCAGAGGAAATCAAGGACATGTGCCTTAAATGGGGCGTGAAGGCCATTGGCGTGGCTGATGACGCGTGCTTCTCCAAACAAGGATCAGGTGCGGGCAGTCTGTCAGATGAATTTCGGAAAAACGGGGTTACTTTCACCCCTGCCAAGAAGGGCGACCGGAAAACCGGATGGGAAATTATGCGGCGCATGTTGCAAGATGCAGGGAAACCGGATAAACCTGGGCTGTATATCTCAAGGGCATGTGAATATTTTTGGGCTACGGTGCCATACCTGGGGCGCGATCCCCGCAAAGCCGACGATGTGGACACCAGAGGGCCGGACCATGCCGCAGATGCTTGCCGGTACGGGCTGACAAGAGTGAAACACACGGTCACATGTGGGCCTGCTTGGTAACCCGGTCCAAGAATGGACGCATTAGACGCAAGGACTTTTTACTGTGACAAACCCTGCTTCCCCCAATTGCTCGACCGATAAAAAAAGTGCAAATTTAGTGCACTTGGTACAAACAAAAGCCCACAATTGGCGATATGTCCTCACACACTGGCAAGACATAACCACTTGATATTATTATGATTACTTGTTGTTCAATGTCGCGGATTATGATAAAAGGTCGGACTGAAAATCCGAGTGTCCCTGGTTCGAATCCTGGTCCCGGCACCACAGTACAATCAAAGGGTTTAGTCGAAATCGACTAAACCCTTTTTTGTTCCCCTTCTCCTGTGGGACATTGCCCATGCAACCACAAACCAAAGCAAGCCTTCGCCAAATCTTCAGCCTGCCGGTTATCGTCGCAGCCCTAGGCTATTTCGTAGACATCTACGATCTGGTGCTCTTTAGTATCGTCAGGGTGCCAAGCCTCAAGGCCCTTGGGTTTTCAGGCCAGGAACTGATCAGCAACGGCGTGTTTCTTTTAAACATGCAGATGGCCGGGATGCTGGTCGGCGGGATTATCTGGGGTGTCCTCGGGGATCGCCAGGGGCGGCTTACGATCATGTTTGCCTCGATTTTCCTCTATTCCCTTGCCAACCTGGCGAACGGAATGGCCACCTCGCTGCCGGCCTACGCGGCGCTTCGATTCATTGCCGGCATCGGTTTGGCCGGGGAATTGGGGGCAGGCATCACCCTGGTCTCCGAAATTCTGCACAAGAGCATTCGGGGGTACGGCACCATGCTGGTCGCCTCGGTGGGTGTTTCCGGAGCCATCCTGGCTAACCTGGTGGCCAGTACCTTTGATTGGCGCATGGCCTTTGTCATCGGCGGGGTGTTGGGTCTGCTGCTGCTCCTTGCCAGAATCCGGGTGGCGGAGTCGGGCATGTTCCGGGCCATGGATGACCGAGCCGGGGTTCGCCGAGGGAACTTCCTGGCCCTGTTCACCGATTGGCAGCGCTTTCGCCGCTACCTCAACTCTATTGTGATCGGCATCCCGATCTGGTTCGTGGTCGGGGTCCTGATTACCTTCTCGCCGGAGTTTGCCCTCTCGCTAAGCATCACCGGGCCGGTTTCGGCTGGGAATGCCGTGATGTTTTGTTATCTGGGCCTGATCTTCGGAGATTTCAGCAGCGGGTTTTTGAGCCAGCTCCTACAGAGTCGAAAAAAGGCTATCGGCCTTTTCATGCTGCTGACCCTGGCTGGCATCGGCCTCTATTTTTTCCAGAGCGGCCAAAGCCCGACTTTCTTTTACGGGGTCTGCACCCTCCTTGGCTTTGCCGGGGGCTACTGGGCGATCTTTGTCACGGTGGCGGCAGAGCAGTTCGGCACCAACTTGCGAGCCACAGTGGCCACCACTGTTCCCAACTTCGTCCGGGGCATGGTCGTCCCCATAACTACGGTTTTCCAGTTTGGCCGCAATTATCTCAGCCTGGAGGGCAGTGCGCTGGTGCTCGGAACAGTCTGCCTGGTTGCCGCCTTCCTTGCCCTAGCCGGGCTGGAAGAAACCTTTCACAAGGATTTGGACTATTTCGAGGAGTTTCTCTAGCCAGGCTTTACCGCCGCTCAGGCTAAAGCAAACTTTTTCATCTGATACCGCAGGGTGTCATAGGAAAGGCCCAGCAGCTTGGCGGCCTTGGTCTGGTTGGCGCCTGTCCTTTCCAGGGCCTGCCGGATAAGATCCTTTTCCAGCTCCTCCAGAGAAAGCCCTTCTTCGGGCAGGATGATCCGCGAGGAAGCGGAAGGCGCACTGCCTGCCCATCCGGCCAGATTCGGGAGAAGATGCTCCCTGGTGATGGTTTCCATCTCCTCAAGCACCACGCAGCGTTCGATGAGGTTACGCAACTCCCGCACATTCCCAGGCCAGCCATAGGCCAACATGGCCTTTTCCGCCTCGGGGGAAAAACCCTTGATCCCCTTCTTGAGGTACTTGCTGGCAAAATAGCGCAGAAAATGTCGGGCAAGGAGCAGGATGTCATCCCCCCGCTCTTTCAGAGGCGGGAGCTCCACGGCAAAGGTGCTTAACCGGAAAAACAGATCTTTCCGGAAGTCCCCCTGTTCCGCCGCGGCCTTGAAATCCTTGTTGGTGGTCACGAACACCGTTGCTTCCACGGAAAGATCCACACTGCCCC
>JBAZCG010000107.1:0-7405 GCA_041671085.1 Desulfurivibrionaceae bacterium
TCATCCGTTCGATATTGGCTGCCGGACGAAAAAGATAGATGCCGCCATCCTTGCCCCGGTAGGCTTTCATCCCTTCGAAGATTGCCTGGCCGTAATGAAGAACCATGGCCGCCGGGTCCAGGGAAAAATTCCGGTACGGCTGGATCGTGAGATCATGCCAGCCGAGGCCTTCGGTATAGGGCATGACCAGCATATGATCGGTAAAATATCTGCCAAAACTCAAGGCATTTTGGTCCGGCTTGGGCTTTGCTTCGCTTTCCGTGACTCTTTCCATTTGAATATCCATGCTCTCTTCCTCGAACAAAAAATCTCCATTTCGACGCGGCACAACCGCGTTGCAGAGTTTTTCAAATTATCTTCGGACGAAAAAACAACATCAAAGATGATAAATATAAATGATAATCCGCTTCGCTGAAACAACTTATTGATGCCGCCACGGTAAACGTGTGCAATAACCCCATGGGGGGACGGCGGAAAGAGGGAGAGAAGAAAGAAGAAAAGGTGGTCGGGGCGAGAGGATTCGAACCTCCGGCCTCCTGCTCCCAAGGCAGGCGCGCTAACCAGACTGCGCTACGCCCCGACGGACGCTGATGGGGAAGTTGCCTTATTAGCACTCTGCCCGTGGCCGGTCAAGAGAATTGTTTTTGGCATGGGTTTAATCAGCTAGGCCGAGGCTCAAAATAGTCACAATATGAAATGCCGAGACCGGCATAAGGAGCCGTAACGAAAGGGCTGGAAATGTAATAGTTATTTCGAAACGGCTCCTAAAAATGTTGACGCACGGATGCGCACTTGCTATATTGCCCCGCGTTCAGTTGAAAATCGTTCCTGGGTAGCTCAGTCGGTAGAGCAGGTGACTGTTAATCACCCTGTCGGGGGTTCGAATCCCTCCCCGGGAGCCAGAAAGTAATCCGGCAACGTCCGGTTAAGTCCATCAAGCCCACGCCCCATAAAGGTTGTGGGCTTTTTTGCGTCCGGTGATGTTCGGGGAAATCCGTTGCAATACGGGTAAGGATATGGGTAAAATCATGGGTAAAGGCCTTACCCCTTAAACCCTTTACCCATATCGAGGTTTACTCATGCCGAAAACCGCCAAGAATCTGCTATCAGAGCTTGCTGTCAAGGGGGCGAAGCCAAAAGACAAGGCCTACAAGCTACGGGATGGTGCGGGCCTATTCCTGGTCATTGAGCCTAGCGGGAAAAAGTGGTGGAAGTTACGGGCAGTATTTGCCAAGAAAGAAACCTCATTTTCCTTTGGCGAATATCCTGCGGTCACACTCTCGCAGGCAAGGGTAGAACGCGACAAGACCAACAGCCAGATTGCAAACAGCATAGACCCCGCCACAGTCCGCAAGGTGGCGAAAGCCACCCTGTCAGGAGAAGGGAGCTTTGAGGCTGTGGCACGTGAATGGCACGCCCGGTTTTTGCCGAAATGGTCCGTGGTTCACGCCACGTCGATCATGGCCCGTCTGGTGAAAGACGTTTTCCCTTATATCGGCGCACGGCCCATTGGCGAGATCACCCCGCCGGAAATGCTGGCTGTCCTTCGCCGCATTGAATCGCGAACACTGGAAACGGCACACAGGATCAAGATTGTCTGCGGTCAGATATGCCGATATGCCGTGGCAACCGGACACGCCACCAGCGACCCGGTAAGCGCCCTGCGTGGCGCACTACCTCCGGTCCAGCCAAAACACATGGCCGCCCCAACCGACCCAAAGACTGTTGCTCCCTTACTCAGAATGCTGGCAGGATATCAAGGTTCTTTCGTGGTGGCGTGCGCTCTCCGTCTTGCCCCGCTGGTCTTTGTCCGGCCCGGTGAACTACGTCAAGCCGAATGGGAAACGATTGATCTGGACAATGCTGAGTGGCGCTACCTTGTTTCCAAGACCAAGACCGAACACCTTGTCCCGCTTTCAAGTCAGGCTGTGGCAATCCTGCGGGAGCTGCACCAACTCACCGGGAAAGGCAGGTACGTGTTCCCCTCTGCCCGGTCTGCTGCCAGACCAATGAGCAACAACACCGTTAATGCGGCCATGCGGCGGATGGGTATCGACACTCAGAACGAATTGACCGGGCATGGATTCCGGGCAATGGCCCGCACTATCCTTGACGAAGTGCTGGGCTTTAGACCCGACTTCATAGAACATCAGTTGGCCCATGCTGTGCGTGATCCGCTAGGCCGAGCTTACAACAGGACGGCGCACCTGCCGGAACGGCGAAAGATGATGCAGGTTTGGGCGGATTACCTGGAGCAACTTGTGGCAAAGGGGGAAAATAAAATCATTCCGTTACGAATCGGCAATAGATAATGGCCCTTTTCAGGGGATCGACAAAAAAAGAGGGAAAGTAGACTCACCCTCCCCCCTTTTTTTGTCTTGAGTCATTGGTTTTTTCTTCTTGCCTCGAGCCATCGCCGAATATCGCCAACACGCCAGCCTATAGCACGAGTACCAAGGGATATCGGCGTGGGAAAATCCCTTTTCCCATCATGTCATAGATAGTGGTCCGGCCAAGGCCGACTAGCTGCATTACCTGCGGCAGACGCAGAATACCCAATTCATCAAAAGTTGTTGTCATTCCCTCACCCCCTCGCAATCAGGTCAGACGGCAAGTTGCAGGGGAAATCCAATGCTTCCCGCTGCTGGTGCGCCGCAATCATTTTCGCCCTGACCTTGTGATATTTGGTCCGCTTGGCAAGAATGTCGATGTTCATTTCAAATTCGTTTTTGCCCTGGTGCTGGAGATAGCGGCCAAAGGAGTCTAGCGAGTTCTCCAAGGTAGTTTCATAACCAAGTGGCGCGTCCATTTCTTCATGCTCCGTGGCAATGAAGCTGTTGAGAAGACCGTAGGCTTGCGCGGCAAGTTGCTTCCTCTTGGCCTGGAGCGATTGGCAGCGGATCAAGGAACAAGCGCCCTGCACCCCGAAAAAACCTCTTTGGATGTGAGCCCAGAATGGCAAGGCTTTCCGGGACAGGTGATGCTTATGCGGGTTATTCTCAAACCTGAGCCAATCATTCGAGAAGTAGGCCCACAGGTTGTCCAGGTGGCCGAACAAGTCAGCTATTGCGTTAATGCCGAGTTCCTTTATTACTTCCCTGCGGAATTGGACTTCGGCCCGGATGATCCGGCAACCGTCCGGCACTGAATCAACGCCCCAGATGGTATACATCCAGTTCTTTTGGGATTTTCGCTTAATTTCAAGGGGGTTGTCATAAAGGCGGGCAGCAATTTTACCACTGCCGATACCGATGCCGGTCAGCACGCGATGGCGGAAATAAATCGCGGCACCAGACGCTTTGGTCACTTGGTATTTCAGCAGATTCATTGACCACAGCCTTTGGTTCATCAGGTAGTCCACACACAGATCAACCCGGCTAGGCTTCACTGTCTGAATCTTTGCGCCAGAAAAGCGGAAAAGGCGAAGCAAACTGTCAACGGCTGCTTCCGGACCAGAAGACCAGAGCGCCCGGAGTGGATTTGGGCCATGATGCTAGGCCGGGTTTTCGGCTCAAGCCAGTTACCGATAATAAGGGTATAGTCGTGTCCTTGCAGAATCCACTCATAACCCTTGCCGCCATAGGGTTTTATTGCGAGGAGCAATCCTTCTCCGGACTCACGATCGCCCAAGAAGACAGCAGTTTCTTTTTCTTCCTCCTGGGCTATGGCCTTCTGGCACTGGAGGTATTCGAAAAAGGATGCATCTTCCCAGGTAACATCAATTGCCAACACGAGAGAATCTACCCCGGAGGCCAGAACTGGCGAGGGTTTGCTGGGTAATGGGTCTACTTTTGAAGGGGGCTGATAGTAGTCCGCCCCCCATTATCCATGTCGGCAAGGCCGAACGGTGATGTGGGCATTGCCTGCCCACTCCCCCGCTGGCGGGGGGAGGAGGGCAAGCAATGCCCGTCTATCAGGGAATCTGGCGTAATAGGATTTGCTGCATGTCCACCATGGACAGGATCGTCCTCAGTGGATGGACGATTGACAGAAGACGTGCCAAAGTTGTAAGTTGAAGCCATGCGTGTACTCCTCCTTGGGGTGCTTGCTGGGGCCTAACAGGTTGGGGACATCCGACCAAGAACGAACCAACCTGTTAAGCCTGTTTATTTTTCTTCTTTTTCCTCTTCCTTATTCTTCATGATATCCTGCGACAAATTTTCTGAATGCATTTGAGTACCTAGCTAATTTGGTTATTCCTAGCATATTAAAGACTTTAAAGTCATCAAGTCCTATATAAATGCAATTTCTTGCAAAGATTTTGTCTGATATTTCGAGAAAATCAGCGTATTCTTTCATTATATTTTTCACTTCCTCATCAACAGTAATTGTAATTGTTACGGGATCATCATCTATGTGAACAAATATCTCTTTGTTGATGCCAAATTTTTTAACGGTGAACTCAATAACATCACGGATGTCTTTTCCAATGGAAATAAGTCCAACACTTTTAAAAATTTTAAGACTTCTCAGGGCTGAATAAATTAAGTCTTTGGCGAACTTTGCTTTTTTAACGCCAAGTTTGTCGGCATATTCTTGAAGAAGGGCATTGACCTTGCTATCAATCGTAGCCTGAATCGGAACCTTGTTTTTAGATAATGCCATAAGTCACCTCAGTCATGTTTTTTTACATGCCTCCCATTATCATCTCACGTTAAGGCATGTCAACAGAAAAATATAACAAAAAAATCCCTGCCAAGATTTGAGCCTTTAACAAGCCGAACAGCAGCGCGCCGAGCCCCTGTTCGGCTGGGCAGGAGAACCGTCACGTTATTTTGGTTGGCATGGCGCGAGTGAATGTGCAAGAATGTCAGGCAATGCGGCAAACGGTTTTTCAACGACCAGCTAGACGAACTCCAAATAACTCGAGAGCCAAGGGGATCAACAAGTGCACCGATCGATTATTACTGCGCGGCATCTATGCCGTGGCCTTTTAGCTTTCATTGTAAGCAGCACTTGGATGTTGATGACACCTTCGTGGTGTTTCAGCGCATACGTTGTCGACTGGCGTGAAGACGCGTTGCTTTCCGACGGCCGGCTGATCAAAGTTGAACGAGAAGCTGATTGGACAAGCGAATTTCGACTCCGCGATCCATTTTTCGGTTTGCTGCCCTTTTATCCGCGTGTTGAGCAGCAAGGATTTACCAAATACCGGCTGCGATTTGTGCATCCGGACACACATGAGAAGATCAGCTGGAAAGGAGAGCCATATTTTCGCCCAATTCTCCTTGATCTTGTTGATGGCACACCGTATCTCGTTTTGTATGGTAGTTCTACAAAAGATTCAGAGTCAGAATACGGCTGTCCAGAACTTCCATATGTTTATTTAAAATACAACTCAGTTGGTTGGGGGAAATGGGAAGTTGTTTCAATCGAGCATGCTCCAGTTCAGTTGAAACGTGCAAACTTATCGCCAAAATGTCGATTTTCCACTGGACGCGATGAAACCTGGGCTAGCAGAGAGACTGAACGAAGAGGCGGCCGCTCAGTTTATGACCTAAGCGCTGAAGAAGTCCAAAAAGGAATGGACGATGTTGAGTCATCTTCCGGCGGATTTTTTCAACGAATGATTCCAAGAAATTATGCCGAGTGGAGATACAAGTTCAAAAAAAATCACCGAACCGAGCGGCAGATCAATGATTGTCGGCCACCCCTACAACCCCTTCCCGACATACCCCTTCCTAAGCCTATAGATATTGAATTAGAGACGGTAGAAAGCAAGGACTACATCGCAAATAGCGTAGAGGAACTCCGCAAATTTATGCTGGAGACGCAAGGCTCAACAACCAGCGACAATTGTTCTAAGTTCTTTAGGCCACTCGACCCGGAAACGTTGATACTTGGTGAAGTTTTTGCCAATGACCCATCAGGCAATAAAAGGCTACCATATTCTGGGCCACCCCCTTTACCCTCTGGCCATATGTTTGAAAAGAGAACTCAACGTTACTGCGATGATAACTTTATCTGGTTTGTTGCAGGGCATGAAGAGCCTGGAAAGACGATTATTACGAAATACACAACTTCTGGGGATTTTCTTTACAGCATCCAAAAAGTTGACCCAAAAATTGCGGATAACAAACTTGCCGGATATATAATAGGTACCTCAATCACGGTTGAAAATGGTTATTGCTATTTTTGGTGGAATCATAATCTTCCACTACCGACTGTTTCGCCAATTGTATTCCCACGCCGCATTATAAAGTTTCGTTTTCGTGAGCCGGGTCACGAGGCTGCGTCTAAATGAGTACCATGTTTATTACATGGCGTGCCCCATCATTCCCCGGACGCTACGTTTGGACTCGTGTCCTGGTCCCTCAAAAAAAAGATACGCCGATTTACTGAAGCACTTTTCTGATACGGGTAAAATCATGGGTAACTAAAAAAAATAAATCGCAAAATATCGAAGTATCAATACGATAAGCAGGCAACTTGAATCCCTCCCCGCACGGAAAATTCAAGGCCGCCTGCATAAAACAGGGCGGCCTTTTTTTGCGCCTTTTTCCCGCGGCTCTTCTCCGGCAACAAGAGTACGGCACGGAAAAATTCGTGTTTCCCCCGCGCCTCTCTTTGTGTAATGATACGGGTGACAGCCATTTTTAGCGATACTCTTGTCTCAGCCCAACGCAACAATCCGATCATCCGCCACAAGGAGGACTCATGTTTGATTTCACCTTTCATAACCCGACCAAAATTATTTTCGGCGCAGGCAAAGAGACGCTGATCGGCCCGGAACTCAACGCTGCCGGGATCACCAGGGTGTTGCTGGTCTATGGCCGCAGCTCGGTAATCAAGAGCGGCCTGCTGGACAGGGTCCTGGCCAGCCTCAAGGGAGCCAATATCGGGTGTACCCAGTTTGGCGGGGTGGTCTCCAATCCGGTGCTTTCCCATACCAGGGAAGGCGTGGCCCTGGCCAAGCGGGATCAGGTCGAGGCGATCCTGGCGGTGGGCGGCGGCTCGGTGCTGGACGAGGCCAAGGCCATCGCCGTGGGCGCCCTGAGCGATTCAGATGTCTGGCAGTTTTTTGTGGGCAAGGAGGTGGAACGCGCCCTGCCCGTCTTCACCATCCTGACCATCGCCGCAACCGGCAGCGAGATGAACGGCAACTCGGTGGTCACCAATGCCGAGACCAAGCAGAAATACAATATCGCCTCGCCCCATGTTTACCCAAGGGTCTCCATCCTCAATCCGGAACTGACCCATTCCGTGCCCCTGAATTACACGGCCTACAGTGCGGTGGACGCCATTGCCCATGTGATCGAAGGGTACTTCACCAAACAGCCCGGCACCCACCTCCAAGACCGGCTGGTGGAAGGGATCATCAAGACGGTGATCGAAACCACCGATCTGATCATGGCCGAGCCCAGCCACGCAAAGGCCCGCGGTTCCTTCATGTGGACCGCCACCC
>JBAZCG010000108.1:0-7376 GCA_041671085.1 Desulfurivibrionaceae bacterium
TGTATCCCTCATCGGTGATCAGCTGGATAAGGTCGGCGGCCGACACCTGTGCCTCGGCGCTGACCATGTCGCTTCTGGGGGTCATGATCTCGCGGACCAGGGTATCCCGGAATTCGAGAATGGAGCTGATCATCTCCCCTTCCTCGCGGGTGATCAACCCCTGTTCTTCGCCGTCATCGAGGAGTTCCTGGATTTCTTGTTCGATGTCTTCGGTGGTGTCCGGGGAGCGGTTGATGCCGAAAAAATTGAGGATGCGCTTGAAAGGCGAGTTGCCGGTGTCCGGGGCAGATGTGTCCATGCAGGGGTAAGAGTCCTATGTGGTATGACAATGAACCTGGCGCACCGTTGATGATGAACCAGGGGAGTGTTGCCCGGTGAAGAAATGTTTGTGGATCGGTCGCAACACCCATTGGCTAAAGGAAATAGCCGGGGGTGTCAAGAAAAAAAATTGACGTTTATCTTTAAAATCGGTATAAGGGCCACACTTTGACCATGGAAAATATGTCTTCCATGGCGAAGAATTCAAAAACAGGTTCTTTATACCATAGAACACCATGCTGTTTCAACAGAATGCGCTTCACGAGATAGAGGGCTTTTTCTCCGGGGAGTATTGAGGCAGTCGCAATAAGGCTCAACTGCCTTGTCGGTGCTTTTCATCCCCCCCCATTGTTATGAGACCATCGGAATTCATCCTTTTCATTTGCCATAAAAATTAGTAGAAATTAAAAAATGGAAACGACGGAAACGGTGGAGTGATCGTTCTCTTTTTTTCCTTTTGTTTTATGGGGATATGGTAAACGGTGCAGCCTGCCCCGCAACCGATATCGAGGATTCGCTTGAAAGACAAAGTTCTGATTGCAAACCGGGGCGAGATTGCCCTGCGGATCATGGAGGCCTGTCAAGATCTGGGCCTTGATTACACGGTGATCTACACCGCAGCGGATGAAGAATCCGAACATGTGCGCCGCAACCTGGACAGCCAGAGCAATGTTCGCCGGGCCTGGCGGGTATCGGCCTATACCGATCCCAACGATATTCTTTCCGTGGCGGATCACACCAATTGCACCGCCATCCATCCCGGCTACGGTTTTTTCTCCGAGGACTTCCGTTTTGCCCGGCGGGTCACGATCCGCAACCGGCCCCTGACCTTCATCGGCCCGAAATGGGAAGTGGTCAAGGATCTTGGCGACAAGATCAATACCAAGCGGGTTGCTAACCGGCTTGGTATCCCGACCATCCCCGGCACCGACGGCCCCATCTATAATGAGATGGAGGCCGAGGATATCGCCCTCCATCTTCTCGAAACCCAGGACAGCCAGACGATCAAGACTCCCTCCATTCTGGTCAAGGCCGCCGCAGGCGGCGGCGGCATGGGGATCGAAGAGGTCTACCAGATCGAGCAGTTCCGCCGCATCTACCGCCAGGTCCAGAACTATGCCAAACGGCAGTTCGGCGACGGCGGGGTGCTCATCGAGCAGCGGATCCGCGACTTCAACCATCTTGAGGTGCAGCTGGTGTGCAGCCGGCACGGCGAGCGGGTGCATTTCGGCACCCGGAACTGCACCATCCAGAGCACCGGCCGCCAGAAGCGGCTGGAGGCCGCGCCCGGTTTCGACAACTCCTGTTTCACCTACGATTTTAACGGACAGGAGGTGCTGGACAAGGTGGTGGAGTACTCGCTCAAGCTTGCCGCCCACGTCCGTTACGACAATGTCGGCACCTGGGAGTGGATCGTCACCCGGGACGGCCAGCCCTATCTTCTTGAGGTCAACACCAGAATCCAGGTGGAAAACGATGTCTCCGCCCGGGTCAGCTACATCAATAACAAGCATCCCAACCTGATCCGCGAACAGATCCGTCTGGCTCTGGGCGACAAGATGGGGTACAGCCAGAGCGATATCGCCTCCCGGGGCGCGAGCATCGAGTTCCGGATCGTCGCGGAAGACACCGCCCGGGGCTTTGCTCCCTGGATCGGGACGATCTCCAAGTTCTCCTACCCGAAGTACGACTGGTCCGCGGTTTACAGCCATGTGCCCACCGACCGCTCCTATGCGATCCCCAGCGAGTACGATCCCAACCTGGCCCTGGCCCTGGTTTGGGGCGACACCATGGAGGAAGCCAAGGAAAGGGGGCGGAAATTTCTGGCCGAAGTGGCCATCGAAGGCAGCAATGCTGCGGGTGGCCAGATCATGACCAACCTTCCCTATCTTCAGGAAAACATAGCCCGATTGCTCACCTTTTGATGAGTCAGCAGTTTAAACGGCGCAGGTAATTACTTTATGGAAGATTTACGAAAACGGCTGCTCAAGGTAGAAGAACGCACCAGCTATCTGAGTCAGATCAAGGATGGCGTGGAATGGGGCAACCTCTCCGGCCTGCGCGAAAAATTTGCCACCGTGCACGACAAATTTTACGAATACACGGAAGACCAGTTGGCCGAGGAGATCAGGGCCTTTGAGGAGTCTCTCTCCTTTCTGGAGGGTCGCTGCGAAGAGACCTTGAGCTCCATGGACCGGGTGCGCATTGTCCGCAATCCCCATCGGTTTTCCCTGAAAGACATCCTGGAAAATGTCTACGAGGATTACACCGAACTCGGCGGTGCCGAGGAGGTCAGCATCGATCCCTCCATGGTCGCGGCCAGGGCGAGCATCATGCGGCGGGTGAAAAACAAGTCGGTGATGCAGCAGGTCATGGTCATCGGCCACGAGAAGGGGCATGGCGAGGAATACCGCAACGGCGGCTGCAGCAAGCCTTGGGGCAACGAAAAGGCCCTCCGTTACATGAAGGTGGCCGAAACCGAAGGCATCCCCATCCATTTTTATATCTTCACCCCCGGTTCTTTCCCGGTGGAGGATTATCCCGGAGCCGGCCAGCAGATCGCGCGGAATCTCTACGCCATGGCCAAGCTGCGGGTGCCGATGATTTCCGTCACCTCGGAAGGCGGCTCCGGCGGGGCAGAGGCCGTGGGCATGACCGATGCCCGGCTGATGTTTTCCCACGGCTACTACTCGGTTATCTCTCCGGAAGGCGCAGCCGCCATCGAGGGCAAGATTCGCGAGGGCGAGAAGATGCCCAAGGAGCTGGTGGAGGCCTGCGCCAAGAATCTGCACATCACGGCGGCAGAAAACCTCAAGCTCGGGACCATCGACCGGATTGTCTACGAGCCGCCCCTGGGCGCCAAGCGCGACGACTTCGGTTTTTTCCGGCAGCTCAAGAGCGAGATCATCCGGGCCACCGACGAGGTCGTGCTGAAAACCAAGAGCCTCAGGGCTTTTCGTGCCTATGAATTGACGATGAAGAAGGCGGAAGAGCAGGTCGTTGAAGAACCGCATATCGAGATCTCCTGGGATCTCAATGAGGATGAGGTCAAACGGCTGCTCAGCCTCCGCTCGAAAAAATATCGGGCCATGTCGTGCAAGGCCTATTCCGAAGAGAGTTCGGCTTGTTCCGCTTTCTGTCAGAAGGCAAAAAAGAGTATCGCCAAACTGTATTACACCTTCCGCTATGACTTGCTGAAGAGTCAGCAGAAGCATGTGAAAAAGGTTTTTCAGGATGTGTCCGGCGAGGGTTCCGTGCTACTCAAGCAGGTTTCCTCGCCGATCACCGCGGCCTACGATTTTATTTCGAAAAAACAAGGGATTCGGCCTGGGAAGCCTCCTGTGTCCGGGAGCGGTGGCGGGGAAGATCCCATCGAGTTCGGGGATATCTATACCAGCCCGTTAGCCAACGAGGACCGGACGGTGACCTGCCCTAATGCTGAAAAACAGGGGTGCAAGGATCTCTGGGTCCCCGACCTGTATGGCGAATTCGGAGGGGTCTGCGAAAATTGCGGCCACCATTTTCCTCTGGAATATCAATGGTAGCTCAAGCACCTTTTTGATCCGGATTCCATCCGGGAATTCAATGTCGGGGTCTGCGCGGGCAATCCCCTGACCTATCCGGGCTTTGAAAAGAAATTGCAATCCGCCATCGCCAAAACCGGCCGGAAAAGCGGGATCATCACCTTCGATGCCAGGGTTATGGGCGTTGATTTGGTGGTGGCCATGCTGTACAGCGATTTCAGAAACGGCACCGTCGGGGCAGCCGAGGGCGAGAAATTCGTGCGGGCCTGTGAATCCGCCAAGCTGAAACGGCGCCCCTTTCTTGCCTATGTGCACACCACCGGCGGCATCCGCATCCACGAGGGAACCTTGGGCGTGGTACAGATGCCCAAGTGCACCATGGCGGTGCGGGAATACATCGATTCGGGCGGCTTGTATATCGTGGTCTACGACAACAATTCCTATGCCGGGCCGGTGGCAAGTTTTCTCGGCTGTTCGCCGTATCAGTTTGCCATCCGTTCCAGCCGGGTCGGTTTTGCCGGACCCCGGGTTATCCGGGACACCACCGGCGAGGATATCCCGCCCGATTACCATAACGCCCGCAATGCCCTGCAACGTGGGCACATTCAGGGCATTTGGGACCGTCGGGAGTTCCGGCGCAATCTCCATAAGTCCCTGCTGACCATGGGCGGCGGAAATCTGTATTACAGGTAAGCTGACAGTTAACAGCTAATTCACAACGGTGTGCGATGACTGACGAGATAGATTTCGACGCAATAATTGGCCAGTATCGGTCCGATCCTTTTGATTATCTGGACGTGCGCACTGCCCATACCGGCCAGGTCCGTTTCCGGGTGAAGGAAGAGGCCGAGGTGGAAGGGCCGTCCGGCGAGTGGCACCATATCCGGGGCACCCTGCTCTATGAAATGCTGCGGGAGGGGAACCAGAAGAAGATCTTTTCTTCGAGCAACGGGGTGGTTTCCTTTATCCGCAGCGACCTGGAAGGCCAGTTTGTCGAGGCTGGGGAGAAGATTCTCACCATCCGCCATCCGTTGAAAAAGCGTGAAATCATTGAGAATATTCTCCGTCAGGTATTGGAGCCCTTCAATGCGCCCGAGCGGGCCAAGTATTTTTTCTCCCTCGACCTGCAGGCCAAGATCGACAAGCACGGCCAGCGGGGGGTCTCCATCAAGCCCGGCGATGAGATCCTCACCATGTCTCTGATGAAACGCGATACCCCGGTCTACTATGCCGGGGAGCCGGGGATCATCCATTCCGTGTATTTTCAGCCGGGGGTCAGCGTGTCCCAGGGCGAGCCGCTGCTGGGCATCTGTTCCCAGGAGAAGCTGCCCATGATTCAGAGGATTATCACCCGCGTGAAAGCTGAATGGGAGTAACCGCCCAGCAGCACCACATCTGCTTTGTCATCGGCCGGCTCGTGTGCACCAGCACACTTCGCCGGCCTCTTTCGCGCATCTGTGGCACTGCTGAACGGTTACTCTTTCGGGGGTGTTTGAGCCTGTGCTTTGAGTTAGCCAGATAGTAACCAATGATCGCGCCTCTTTTCTTCCAATCCGTTCAGCAACTTATCTCCGCCGAGGAGATTCCTTCCCGTCTGCTCCATTATCCGTCCGAGGTCGTCCATGCCGTCTACCGCTATGGTGCGCCGGTGGGTAGCACCATCCAGCACCTGCCCCAGGCCGAACGGTTGATGCCCCTTGCCCGGCAGCGGATCAGCGAGGATGAGGCTCGCGGTCAGTCCTGTCCCAGCGGTATGGTCTTTCTTGCCGATGAACTCAGCGATGGTCGCGGCCGGTTCCAGCGCTCCTGGCACGCGCCGGTCGGTGGACTCTGGTTGACCCTGGTCATGGCCAACACCTTGCTGCCCGAGAGCATGCGCCTTTATCCCCTCGCCGCCGGTATGGCCTGCTGCGAGGCGGTGCGGAGTTATGGTATCGATGCGCGTCTTAAGTGGGTTAATGATGTGCATGTGGCAGGGCGCAAGATCTGCGGGGTGCTCTGCGAATCGTTTACCAGTGCCATCCATGGTGAGGAATATGTCCTGATCGGGGTGGGGATCAACATCAACAACCTGGCCTTTCCTCCCGAGCTCGGCGCTTCTGCTGTCTCCATGAAGGAGATTCTTGGGCACGACACCGATTTGACTGGTTTTGGTGCCCGATTGCTGGCCAAGTTTGCCTGGTCTTTCGGCCTGCTCTGCTATGATGAGGCCCAACGGTTGGCTGCGGACGACGGTTCCGGGGCCCACCTGCCAGAGAGCCTGCTGCTTGGTGCCTGGCGAGAGTTGAGCGACACCGTGGGCCGTCGGGTCTGGTTCGGTTTTGATGTCCAGCAGCAGCCCCAGTATCGGGCGGAGGTGTTGGGCCTTGCCCCGGACGGCGGCATCATCCTCCGGCATCTTGAGAGCGGGGCCGAGATTGTCGAACATTCCGGGGAATTGTTGTATATTGATTGATGCCTTCACCAACCACCCCAGTCTCGATCATCATCCCCACCCATAACCGGGCCGGCCTTCTGGCCCAGGCCATTGATTCGGTCCTCGGTCAGTCCTATACCAACTTCGAACTCATCGTGGTGGACGACGGTTCCATCGACGAAACCCAACCGCTGCTTGCTTCCTACGGCAAGGTCCTTATCTCCCTGCACCAGGAAAACCGTGGCCCGGCTGCCGCCAGAAATGCCGGGATCAGGGCTGCCCGCCATCCCCTCCTTGCCTTTCTCGATTCCGACGACCGGTTTACCAGCAACAAGCTGGCCCTCCAGACCGCCGCCATGGAGGCGCAGCCGGACCTGCTCATCTCCCACACACAGGAAACCTGGTTCCGCAACGGCCAACTTCTCAACCAGAAGAAACGGCACACCAAGGAGGGCGGCGATATCTTTGCCCGCAATCTTGCCCTCTGCATGGTGGGGATGTCCACCGTCATGGCCCGGCGGGAGTTGTTCGAGCGGATCGGTCTGTTCGACGAAAGCCTTCCTTGCTGCGAGGATTACGAATTCTGGCTCCGTGCCAGTGTCGCGCATCCCTTTCTTCTGCTCGATACGCCGCTGACCGCCAAGCATGGCGGCAGGTCGGATCAGGTGTCGGTCCAGTTTCAAACCGGGATGGACCGTTTCCGCATCCAAGCTCTGGAAAAGCTTCTTTCCTTCTCCCCCCTCACCTCCACTCAATCTCGTCTTGCCCGCGAGGAGCTGGTCCGCAAGGCCGTGCTCTACGGGAACGGCTGTCTCAAGCATGGTCGTCTTGAGGAAGGTCAACGCTGTCTTTCCCTTGCTGTCATGCATTCCTAGTTGTCTGTGGAGCTTGTCCAGGATTATTCCGCATTCTTTGTGTTTGACATTCCCTTCTAAATTTTCATAGCATGATCATGTAGGTGTTTGCACCTACATGAAGCATCGTTCCGCCAGAGGGCGGAGGTGTTCCGAGTTCACGGTTTTTGATTGCCCCTCTCGGGGCTTTTTTTTACGAATCATTTCGTGCAACATGGGGGGCGGCGTATGCTGAAGAACCTGAATATCGGACAAAGATTGAAT
>JBAZCG010000109.1:0-7373 GCA_041671085.1 Desulfurivibrionaceae bacterium
TCGATCCACGTCAACCGCATCTGCGAACAGGTCATCACCAGCGAACTGAAGATGATTCCCAAGTCCGGCATCCTGATGACCACCGATTACCGGATGTGGGAGTTTGACGCCGAATTCATCCAATACATCCGCAAACACCGGATCCTGGCCATCGACATGGAAATCGCCACCCTGTTCGCAGTGGGCTATGCCCTCAATGTGCCCACCGGCGCCATGATGCTGGTCTCGGACCTGCCCCTGAAAAAGGGCGGAATCAAGAGCAAGGACAGCGCCGAGGAAATCTTTCTCACCTACACCCAGGAACATCTGCAGATGGGCCTCAAGGTCATGGAGACCGCCTGCCTGGACAAAAGAGCCCCGCTCGGTTGATGCCCGAGATGATACCGACAAGCGCACACCCCCTCCTGAGCGGTTTGGAGCCTGAACCCAAATTGCGTGACGAGAGATACTTCCTTCGGAGGTAACTATCCAGCTTAATGCCATGATAGAGCAAAAACCACAGGATGTAACTGTTCAGCAGTGCCGCAGATGCGCGACAGAGGCCTGTGAGCTATACATTGGGTATGCGAACAGGCCGATAACAAAGCAGATGTGGTGCTGCTGAACAGTTACCTTCGGAGAAACGCATGTCCCGCCATATCGTCCACATCTCGCTCACAGCCCAAGACACCCCAGCCCGCCTGAGCGAACAGCCCCCCGTGGTTTTTGAAGCAACCCAACCGGAAACACACACCATCACCATCGATCCGCGCAAGCGCTTCCAGAAAATGGAAGGCTTTGGTGGGGCATTCACGGAAGCGGCCGCCGTTACTTGGCAAAAACTCCCCGCCGAAAAGCAAGCCGAGGTCATGCGGGCATACTTCGACCCGCAACATGGCCTGGGGTATAGCATGGGGCGAACGCATATCAACAGTTGCGATTTTGCCCTGGGGAATTACGCCCATGATGAGGTGGATGGCGATTTTGCGCTACAGCACTTTTCCATTGCGCGTGACCGCGCCGCTATCCTGCCCATGCTCAAGGAAGCCATGCGCCTGAGCGGCGGCCTGAAGTTGTTCGCCTCACCCTGGAGCCCGCCGGCGTGGATGAAGACCAATAAGCAGATGAATGGCGGCGGCCGGCTGCTCCCGGAATGCCGTGATGTTTGGGCGCGTTACTATTGCCGCTACATCCGGGAATATGGAAAAGAAGGCATCCCCTTCTGGGGCCTCACCGTCCAGAATGAACCGGAAGCCAGCCAATCCTGGGATTCCTGCCTGTACTCCGCCGAAGAAGAGCGCGATTTTATCCGTGATTATTTAGGGCCGACCTTACAGAAAGAGGGGCTGGGCCATCTCAACCTGATGATTTGGGACCACAACCGTGATGCCATCTACGATCGCGCCAGAGTTGTGTACGACGACCCGCAGGCTGCGCAATACGTATGGGGTGCGGCTTTTCACTGGTATGAGGGGGATCATTTCGACAATCTGATCGCCGTGCACGAAGCCTTTCCGGATAAACACCTGCTCTTCAGCGAAGGGTGTCAGGAAGGCGGCCCGCACGCAGGCGAATGGACCGTAGGCGAGCGCTACGGTCGTTCGCTCATCAACGACCTGAACCGCTGGACCGTGGCGTGGGTTGATTGGAATCTCATCTTGGATGCGAGCGGCGGCCCCAATCATGTGGGCAATTACTGCAGCGCGCCCATCCTGGTGGATACCCAGGCAGGACAGCCCCTGTATCAGAGTTCGTTCTACTATCTTGGCCATTTCTCCCGTTACATTCGCCCTGGCGCCGAACGCATCCTGTACGCCAGCACCACCGATGCACTCGAGACAACGGCCTTCCTCAATCCGGATGGGAAAATCGCCGTCGTGGTCATGAATCGCACGGAGCAGGCGGTGCCCTTTGCCCTGAAATACCACAATCAGGCTGCCCGCACGATCAGCCCACCCCATTCCATTATGACCTTGCGGTTTGTCAATTTTTCCGGATAAGCCATCAAGCGAAGCAATGATTTTCACATCACCCGCAAGAAGATGTTGACGGAGTCACCGGCTTTCTGTAGGAATTGACAGGGGGGACTGGACGGATTGAGATAGCCGGATACCAGCTTGGAAAAACATTTCTTTTATAGCCCGATGATCTTCACAGACGATTTCTACCGACAGGGACAATGCGCGAAGACAATCACATGCCCGACCTCGTCAACCTGCCGGCCATCGCCTTTTCGCTGACCATGCCAAAGGTTTCATCGCCGCTGATTGGCGTCACTTTCACCATTACCCCCTGAGCCCAGATGCCTAACTCCCTCTCTTTTCTCGTTGAATTTCTTCGCCTGTCGAAACTGTTTTGGCGCTCGAAGCAAAAACTGAAGATTCGGGGCACCACCTTCCTTCTGGCGCTCCTGACCATACTGCAAATGATCCTGGCGGTGGTGGTTACCCAGTGGAGCGCGGCGTTGTTCAACGCCCTTGAGCAGCACTCCATGCGCGGCCTTATCACCCAGATCGGCGTGCTGGCGATCATCTTTGTCGCCGACATGGCCGTGACCGGATCGCACCTGGCCACCAAGCGCAACCTGCAGATCTATTGGCGCGACTGGCTGACGGATCATGTCATCTCCCGCTGGATGCGGGATGGCCGCCACTATCTGATCTCCCACCTGCCGGGCGAACACGACAACCCGGATGGGCGTATCGCCGAGGATTGCCGGGTCGCCAGCGAGTCAGCGGTCGCCCTGGGCCACTCGTTGTTTTACTGCATTTTGCTGCTGATCGGCTTTTCGGAGGTGCTCTGGTCCCGCTCCGGGGTGGTAACGCTCGACCTGGGAGCGTGGCAAATCACCATCTACGGGCATCTGGTCTGGATCGCGATCATCTATACGGCATTGGCCTCCTGGCTTGGCTGGCAGGTGAGTCTACCCCTGACCAAAGCCACCAACGCCCGGCAATCGACGGAGGCGGACTTCCGCGCCGGTCTGCTGGAGGCGCGGGAAAACAGCCAGGCCATCGCGCTGATCCATGCCGACAGCTATGAGCGGCATCTTTTTCAGGAGCTGTTCTGCAAGATTCGCATGGTATGGTACATGCAAACTTCGGCATGGCGAAATATTCAGATATTCAGCACCGGCTATGCCTCACTGAACATGGCCTTTCCAATCCTGATCACCGCCCCCCGTTACATCTTGGGGAAAATCTCCCTGGGCGCAATGATGCAAGCCGCCCAGGCGTTCCAGCAGATGGTTGGCGCCCTCTCCTGGCCGGTGGGCAATGCGGGCGGGATCGCGGAATGGCGCGCCTCGGTGGAACGCGTCCTGAGTCTTCTCAAGGTGTTGGATAATGTGGACGAAGAACTGGCTAAGCCGGATCACTGGATCCAGGTGAAGACCTCAGACCGGCCGGTGTTGGCCTTCCGCGACCTCAGCATCGCCAAATATGACGGCCCGGTATTGGCCCAAAACATCAATATGGAGATCGGCCAGGGCGAACATGTGCTGATCACCGGCAACCCTTACACCGGGGCAAAGCTGTTTCGCGCCATTGCCGGGGTAAGGCCCTGGGGTCGCGGTGTCATCGAACTCCCCAACCAAGGCCGCCTCTTTTTCATGCCGCCTCGGCCGCATCTGCCAACCGGCACCCTGCGCAACGCCATCTGCTACCCAGCCTCCCGCCGGGTTTTTAGCCAGGAACAGCTCGAGCAGGCGCTGCGTTTGGTGGGCCTTGAAAACCTCATCGACCAGCTCGACCAGCAGGACAATTGGATCAACACCCTGGCCCGTGGGGAGCAGCAACTCTTGGGCATGGTGCGCCTACTGCTCAACCGTCCCCAGTGGATTTTCCTGCAGGAGGCCTTCGACTCCCTGGACCCTCAGGAAGAGACGCGGATGCTGCGCCTGATCTTTGAACAGCTCCCCGATACCACGCTGCTTGCAATTTCCCATCTGCCACAGGGCGAGGCTTTCTACTCACGCCGTCTGGCCCTGTAAAATTATTCAGGAGGATCATCCATGACTGTCCAAACGGTTCACGAAGGCGGCAGCAAACTACGCGGCGTCAATCTCGGCGGCTGGCTGGTGTTGGAAAAATGGATTACCCCGAGTCTATTCGAGGGGCTGCAAGCCACCGACGAGACCTCCTACTGCGTCGAGCTGGGCGAGGCCGAGGCCACCCGGCGCCTGCACCAGCACTGGAACACCTTCATCACCCGCGACGACTTCGCCTGGCTGAAAAGTGCCGGCATCAATGCCGTGCGGTTGCCGGGCGGCCACTGGCTCTTCGGCAAGGACTATCCCTACCACCGCAGCTACCAGGAGGCGCGCTATCCCTTCGTGGAAGGGGGGCTTGCCATCGTCGACAAAGTCTTTGAGTGGGCCGGGGAGTTCGACCTGCGGGTGGTTCTCGACCTCCATGCGGCGCCGGGGTGCCAAAACGGCTTCGACAACGGCGGCATCCTCGACGTTTGCGAGTGGCACACCAGCGAGGAGTACATCGAACACTCCCTGGCTATGCTGGAACGGTTGGCCGAGCGGTACGCCGATCAGCCGGCGCTGCACGGCATCGAGACGCTCAATGAACCGCGCTGGGATATCCCCACCGATCTCTTGAAGCGCTTCAACCTCGAGGCCTATCTCCGCATCCGCCGCCACTGCCCGCCCGAACGGGTGACGGTGGTGTTCCACGACGGCTTCCGCAGCTTCCGGGAGTATGCAGGGTTTCTCCTGGAGCCGGAGTTTCGCAACGTGGCCATCGATATCCACCGCTATCAATGCTTTATGGATTACGACACCAGTCTGGACATCTTCGGCCACATCCGTAAATCCGCCGTGGACTGGCGCGACGAAGCGGACGAGATCATCCGCGAGTCGGGCTATCAGGTGTATTGCGGGGAATGGAGCCTGGGGCTGGATCTGAAGATGGTCTCCCTCTGGGCGGAGGGGCCGTTCAATCATGCTCTGGAGTAAATGGATCTCTTTCAGATGTCGGCGGCCTATCGCGGCTACGCCTCGGCCCAAGTACTGACCTTTGAGAAATACGCCGGCTGGTTCTTCTGGACTTACCGGACCGAGACCACTCCGGAATGGTGCTATCGGGACTGTGTGGATCAGGGGTTCTTCCCCAATATGGGCCGGCCGGAGCAGTTTTCGGGCATACGAGGAACACTGGAACGGGCCAAGCAGCCATAAGCCTGACCGCAGGAGGGCCCGACCATGATCAAGGTGATGAGCTTCAATATCCGCGTTGGCCTGGCCGACGACGGCGAGAACCACTGGGAGCACCGCAAGTCCTTTGCCCTCGCCAGGATTGACGCCTTCGACCCCGACTTGCTCGGCCTCCAGGAGTGCCTGGACACTGAGCAGGCCGAGTTTGTCCGCACCAACCTGTCGGATTACCATTTTTTCGGCGTCCATCGGGGCGGGCCCGGAGGCACGGCGCTGGAGATGGCGCCCCTGCTCTTTCGCCGCTCATCCTTCCGACTTCTCGATACGGGATGTTTCTGGCTGAGTGAGACCCCGGAGATCCCCGGCAGTATGAGTTGGGGAAGCAACTATCCACGAACGGTGAGCTGGGCCAGACTCTCCTGCCGGTTGACCGGGTCGGTGCTTACCTACGTCAACACCCATTTCGACTACGAACCGACGGCCATCGAGGGGGATGCCCGACTCCTGCGCCAATGGCTCGACCGGATCCGCCAAGATACCGCGCTCATCGTGACCGGCGATTTCAATGCCGACAAGGATTCAAACGCCTACCGCCTCCTGACCGACGATGGAACGCTGATCGACGCATTACGGCAAATCCAGCCAAACACGGAAGATGAGGCCACCTTTCATGCCTATGGGCACCAGGAGGAAATGGCAGCCATTGACTGGATTCTGGTCTCCGACCATTTCCGGGTCCTTGATGCGCAGATCGACCGTTCCCGCCAAGGCAACCTCTTCCCCTCGGATCATTACCCCATAACGGCAGTGCTCGACTGGAAGGCTTAGAGCTTGTCCGTCACTCGCCGACCTTGAAAACACGCCGATCTCGACAGACAAAAAAATCTTGGGAAAATTTCCCCCGTGGCACGACCTTTCTGGTTATGCCCTTTGCCCCAACACAACATGCATCCGTCAGCGACTCACTGATCTGGCCCCGGCCATGACCTCGGCCATGTCAAAGGCCACCTGCGCCAGCATGTTCGGCACCACCGGCCCAGCCTGCGAGGGCTTGATCTCCGGGGGATTAAAGGCGGCGACAAACCGGGAGAAGGTGCTGCTTTGCGGATAGGCCATGGCCTGATCCATGGACTGCTCAATGTACCACACGGTATTGCCGGTATGCACATTGAGTAGCCGGGTGGACACCTCAACTCGCCCCCCCCCGAACTGACTGCCCTCCAATGCATAGTTGACCTTGCCCGCCAGAACCAGATCGACCTTAGCCTTCCGGCCAAGGGCCAGGGCTTCCGGAATATCCCGATACGACGCCTCAAGACGAACCACCTTGGGGAATGCCTGCTTGCCCAAGAGAACATCCTTGAAGAGCATGGCGACCCCCTCCCCCTGTGCCTGCGTCATATTGCCGGGCATCTGAAAGGGGAGCACACCAACGGTGGCCTCCTGATAGGTATTCGCATCCGGATAGATAAAGACCACCGGCGAGTTCTTCTTGACCTCAACCGGCTGATTGGCCCAGTTTTTTTGGCTCGACGCACACCCGGAAAGAAGAAGACCGAGCAGCACCACCGCTATTCCCTTACGCATACCGCTCTCCTGTAAACTATCCAGCTTGATGCCGGAATTGAATGAAAACACGGGAGGAACTGTTCGGCAGTGCCACAGATGCGAGGAAGAGGTCTGCGAAGTGTGCTATTGCACATGAGCAGGCCGATGACAGGTAAGCGAACACCTGTGAGACTCCGAAGCAGATGTGGTGCTGCTGGACAGTTACGCCCTCCTCAGCGCTCTTTGGCGGAGAGCAGCGCATCGCCAAGGGCGCCGCCGTCTCCTGCCGCAAGAAGGTAATTGATGTTGCGACTGCGCTGCAACTCAAGCCCTGCCACGGAAAGCACCTGCTGGGAACCGGCATCGAGCAGCTTGAGGTTGAGGATTACCGTGGTCGGGGTCAGCGAATAGGTGCCGGTGAGGATGGCTGCTGCCTGTTGCTGCTTGGCCAGAAGCTTGGCGTCTCGGGTGAGCATCAGCTCGCCCCGGTTGTCCCGGATGAGCAGTTCGGCGGACTTACGAATCTCCACCACGCCAAACCCGTGACGAAACAGACTGGTGGACAGGGCCTCGGTCAGGGTCCGGCCCAAACGAGTGGTGGTATAGAGGTTGTCGAGATCAACCACCGTGGTCAGAATCAACCGCTGCCCCCCCCCAACGCCGCGCATGCCGGAAGTCAACT
>JBAZCG010000110.1:0-7016 GCA_041671085.1 Desulfurivibrionaceae bacterium
TGATCAAACGCGGTCGCCTTGGCAAAACCCTTGGTGGACAACACCCGGGTAATGGCAGCGGTCAGGGTGGTCTTGCCATGATCGATGTGGCCGATCGTCCCAATATTTACATGCGGTTTCTTGCGCTCAAATTTCTCTTTTGCCATGTCCTTTCCTCTTTCTTTGCTTGCGTCTCTCTCGACTTAAAGGCCTCGAATCCGCTTAATTATCTTTCCACTTATATGGTCCGGCACCCTGTCATATGCGGCAAATTGCATGGTAAAATTTGCTCGCCCCTGAGTGGCGGATCGTAAATCCGTTGAATATCCAAACATCTCCGATAGAGGCACCTGCGCTTTTACCGCTTGCCGCCCACCATCCCGACTTTCCATACCGTGTATTTTGGCCCGCTTGCCAGTAAGATCGGAAATTACCTCGCCGAGAGATGCCTCAGGCAGGGTTATTTCAACATCCATAACAGGTTCCAGCAAAACCGGACCAGCTTCCGCAACCGCCTTCCGAAAGGCCATTGCAGCGGCCACCCCAAAAGCCTGTTCGGTTGAATCCTCATCTCGGTAGGAACCGTCAACCAAACTGACTTTCAGGTCAACAATCGGAAAGCCGATCAAGGTTCCGGCATCCAGGCTATCGTGTACCGCCTTTTCTATGGCCGGAACAATTGCCGAGGGAATAACATCCTCGGCAATACAACTTTCAAAACGGAAACCTTCGCCACGCTCAAGGGGCTCGACCTGCAACCAGACATGCCCATACTGGCTTTTGCCAGCGCTGGTCGGATGCTCAAACTTCCCTTCCGCCTTGCCGAGAGCGGTTACTGTTTCCTTATAGGCAACCTGTGGCTTGCCTATATTGGCCCCGACCTTGAACTCCCGGACAAGCCGGTCAACAATAATCTCAAGGTGAAGCTCGCCCATCCCTGAAATAAGGGTCTGTCCAGAATCAGGATCGGTGGCAACAGTAAAGGAAGGATCTTCCAAGGCAATCTTCGCCAGACTGTCCCTCAACTTTTCTTCGTCCGCTTTCCCTTTGGGCTCAATGGCAACGCTGATAACCGGCTCGGGAAAATCCATGGTATCGAGAGTAAAAGTGTCTCCCGACTCACAGAGCGAATCCCCGGTGATGGAAAAGCGTAACCCAACCACTGCTCCAATATCACCAGCCTTCAGCTCGCCAACCTCTTCCCTTTTGTTGGCGTGCATCTTGACAATTCGACCAATCTTTTCCTTTTTCTTCTTCCCCGGGTTATACACCCTATCTCCGACTTTAATTACGCCGGAATAGACGCGCACATACGCAAGGATATCCACAAAAGGATCGGATGTCAGTTTGAAAACGAGGGCAGACAGATTCTCATCGTCGCTTGCCCTTCTCGTTTCCGTCACACCATCTGCGTTGACCCCCTGCACCGGAGGCGCATCAAGAGGCGAAGGCAGATAGGCAACTACTGCGTCCAGTAATGGCTGCACCCCTTTATTTTTAAAGGAGCTACCACACAGGACTGGCACCAAATCAAGGTTCAACGTTGCAGCCCTGATTGCCCGGTTGATCTCAGCAACCGTTACAACTTGCTCATTCAGAAATTTTTCCATGACCCAATCATCGAAGTCGGCCAACTTCTCGATAAGGGCCATCCGTGCGGCCGTTGATTCTTTTTTGAATTCATCGGGGACAGGCTCGTACTCAACCTTGAATCCCTTTGTATCTTCATCAAAGCGCATCATCTTCTCTTCGACGAGATCAATGATGCCCCTAAATGTCTCTTCTTTTCCGACCGGGAGCTGGAGAGGCAAAGGATTTGCTCCCAACCTCTCCTTCAGCATCTCGACGCAACGCTGAAAATCCGCGCCGAGCCGGTCCATCTTATTTATGTAGGCAATCCTGGGAATCTTATAATGATCCGCCTGCCGCCATACGGTTTCAGACTGGGGCTCAACCCCTCCCACCGCACAAAAAATCGCGATGGCACCGTCCAAAACCCTGAGGCACCGTTCCACCTCAACGGTGAAATCAACATGCCCCGGTGTATCTATGATATTGATGGTGTGGTCTTTCCACTCACAGGTTGTGGCAGCCGACGTAATGGTTATGCCGCGCTCCTGCTCCTGCTCCATCCAGTCCATAACGGCATTGCCATCATGAACCTCGCCCATCCTATGTGAACGCCCCGTATAAAAAAGAATGCGTTCCGTTGTTGTTGTCTTGCCTGCATCAATATGGGCCATGATGCCTATATTGCGCAGGTACTGCAGCAAATCTTTCCCAGCCACTCTTTTTCCCCTGGTCACTTATTTACAGGCTGCACAAGCCCAGCCCGTCCGACAAGGATTGGTGTTAATACCTCCTCCCCATCGTTTTGTCAACCAAGGAAAACCAAGAGCCCAAGAATTACCAGCGGTAATGGGCAAACGCCTTGTTGGCATCGGCCATGCGGTGCGTATCTTCGCGTTTCTTTACAGCGGCGCCACGGTTGTTGTAGGCATCGGCAAGTTCGCCAGCCAGCTTGTCAGCCATGGTTTTCCCGGGTCTTTTCTGGGCGAAGTTAACCAACCAGCGAATTGCCAAGGCGTTTCTCCGCTCAGGGCGCACCTCGACCGGCACCTGATAGGTAGCACCACCAACCCGACGGGATTTCACCTCGAGACGGGGACGCACCTTCTCCATGGCTTTCTCAAACACCACAATAGGATCGGCCTCAGTGATGCGGCTCTCGATCATATCCATGGCGCCGTAAAAAATGCCGCGGGCGATGCTCTTCTTGCCACACTCCATCAAGGCGTTGACAAACTTCGAAACCAGCACACTATTGAAACGCGGATCCGGTTCAATCCCACGCCTTGCTACAAGTCTTTTCCTAGGCATCTCTAAAACTCCTTCTCAAGCAGTAGGCAAACCGCTTATTTCGGCCGCTTGGCTCCGTACTTGGAACGACCCTGCTTACGGTTAGCAACGCCAAGCGTGTCCAAGGTGCCGCGAATGATATGGTAGCGGACACCGGGAAGATCCTTCACCCTGCCACCGCGAATCAGGACAACAGAATGCTCCTGAAGATTATGGCCAATACCTGGGATGTAAGAGGTAACCTCGATCCCGTTGGTCAGCCGTACCCTGGCAACCTTTCTCAGTGCCGAGTTTGGCTTCTTGGGGGTAGTGGTATATACACGGACGCAAACACCACGCTTCTGCGGAGAACCTTTCAACGCAGGCGTATTGGTCTTGCTCATCTTGCTTTTCCGTCCGTGCCGCACCAGCTGGTTAATGGTTGGCATTGAAATCGACTCCCCTATTACTGATATTAATTAGTAGCATCTCCCTCTGCCCAAAATCACTGCACGGCATAGGAAAACGGCATATTTACTCGAAGGACGAATGCTTGTCAAGGCAAATATATATTAATTGTCCTTGCCCATCACGTACTCATCAAAGCCTGTGCCTGCAGGAACCAAACGGCCCATGATCACGTTCTCTTTCAGCCCCCGCAAGGTATCGATCTTCCCGGCCATAGCCGCGTTGGTCAAGACCTTGGTGGTTTCCTGGAAGGAGGCCGCGGAAATGAAGCTGTCCGTGCTGAGGGAGGCTTTGGTCACCCCTAGGAGCAACGGCTCGGCTGTTGCCGGGCGACCATCTTCCTGGAGAAGTTTCTCGTTCTCCTCCTTAAAACGCCACCACTCGACATGCTCACCCAGCATAAAGGTGGAATCACCCACCCCGGTAATCTGGACCCGACGCAGCATCTGGCGAACGATTACCTCGATGTGCTTGTCGTTGATCTTTACCCCCTGCAGTCGATACACCTCCTGGATTTCATTCACCAGGAACTTGGCCAACTCTTTAACCCCCATAACCCGGAGGATGTCATTCGGGTCAGGGGAGCCGTCCATCAACGCCTCACCGGCCTTGACATAGTCTCCCTCGTGTACGCTGACGTGCTTGCCTTTGGGGATAAGATATTCCTTGGCTTCACCCACCTCCGGGGTGATCACCACCCGTTTCTTACCCTTGAGATCCTTGCCGAGGCTTACCTGGCCGTCGATCTCGGTAATGACCGCATACTCCTTGGGCTTACGCACCTCAAAGAGCTCGGCAATTCTGGGGAGACCGCCGGTAATATCCTTTGTTTTTGTGGTTTCCCGCGGAATCTTACCGAGCACGGTTCCTGGCTCAATAACGGTGTCTTCCGCCACCGCGATCAGGGCGCCAACCGGCAGGGAATACCGAGCTGGAGAGCCTGTTTTCGGCAGTTTTGCCGTCTTCCCGGTCTCATCCTTCAGGGTAATACGCGGGTTATGCTGCCCTGAGCGGGAAGGCACGATGACATGGCTTGATTTCCCGGTAACAGGGTCAACACGCTCCTGCATGGTGACACCCTCAAGGATGTCTCCGAATTTAACCACACCGCCGATTTCGCTGACGATGGGAATGGTGTACGGATCCCAATTGGCGATCAGGGTATCGGGCTCGATTTCCGACCCTTCCTTGACAAAGATCTGCGCGCCATAGTTTATCTGATAGCGTTCCCGTTCACGGCCCTGGGAACCGACGATGACCACGGCCGCATTCCGGTTCATGACAATCATGGTCCCGGCAATATTCTGAACATAGTGCATGTTATGGAATTGCACGGTCCCGCCGTGTTGGCAACGGACCTCGGCCTGTTCCACGCTCCGGCTTGCCGTACCGCCGATATGGAAGGTCCGCATGGTGAGCTGGGTGCCGGGCTCGCCGATGGACTGCGCCGCGATAATCCCGACCGCCTCGCCCATGTTGACCATGTGCCCACGGCCAAGATCCCGGCCATAACAGGAACTGCAGACCCCGCGCCGCGCCTGACAGGTGAGCACGGAACGGATCATGACCCGATCAATGCCAGCTTGCTCGATGAGATTGACCTTCTCTTCGGTGATCTCATCGTTGGCCTCGACCAGAATCTCGCCGTTGAAGGGATCGACCACATCTTCCAGGGCGACACGCCCCAAAATCCGATCGCCCACCCGCTGGATCACCTCGCCGCCTTCGAGCAGGGCTTCCATCAAGATCCCGTCCAGGGTTTCACAATCCTTCTCGATGATGGTTGCATCCTGGGCCACATCAACGAGCCGTCGGGTCAGATATCCGGAGTTGGCCGTTTTCAGAGCCGTATCCGCCAAACCTTTCCGCGCGCCATGGGTGGAAATAAAATATTCCAGAACGTTCAGACCTTCCCGGAAGTTTGCCTTGATCGGGGTCTCGATGATCGCGCCGGAGGGCTTGGCCATCAAGCCGCGCATCCCGGCGAGCTGCCGGATCTGGTCCCGGCTACCGCGGGCGCCGGAGTCGGCCATGATATAGATGGAATTGAAGCTGGGAGACTCAAACAGCTTGTTATCCTTGTCGCGCAGGTACTGAACGCTCATCTCCTTCATCATTTCGTTGGCCACATCATCCGTGGAGCGCGACCAGATATCAACGATCTTGTTGTACTTTTCACCATCGGTGATCAAGCCGTCCCGGTATTGCTGCTCAACCTCGGTCACCGCGCTTTCGGCTTGCGCCAGCCGATCATCCTTGGTCACCGGAATCATCATGTCGTTGATGCAGATGGAGATCGACGCCCTGGTGGAGAATTCGTAGCCCATGTCCTTCAAGCGATCGGCCAGAATAACCGTGGCCTTGGTGCCGGCGTGACGATAGGTATGATCAATGAGTTTGGCCAGCTGCTTTTTGCCCATCACCTGGTTGACATGGCTGAAGGGCACATTCTCCGGCAGAAGTTCGCCCAGCAGTACTCGCCCAACCGTGGTTTCCACGAACTCACCCTGTCGCCGCACCTTGATCTTGGCCTGCAAATGCACAGCACCGTGGTCATAGGCCATCCGCACCTCGACCGGCGAACTGAAGGCCTTGCCCTCGCCTTCGGCGAAATGACGGTCCCGGGTCATGTAGTAGAGACCGAGAACGATATCCTGGGAGGGGATGATAACCGGCTCGCCATGGGCCGGGGAAAGGATATTGTTGGTGGACATCATCAGAACCCGGGCTTCCATCTGCGCCTCAACCGTAAGGGGCACATGCACGGCCATCTGGTCGCCGTCAAAGTCCGCGTTGAAGGCGGCGCAGACCAACGGATGCAACTGAATGGCCTTGCCTTCGATCAGCACCGGCTCAAAAGCCTGCATGCCGAGGCGATGCAGGGTAGGTGCACGGTTCAGCATGATGGGGTATTCCTTGACCACGTCGTCGAGAACGTCCCAGACCTCTTTGGTCCCCTTTTCCACCATCTTTCTGGCGCTCTTGATGGTCGTGACGTAACCGAGCATCTCCAGCTTGTTGTAGATAAAGGGCTTGAAGAGTTCCAGGGCCATCTTCTTCGGCAGCCCGCACTGATGGAGCCTGAGATGCGGACCAACCACGATGACGGTACGACCGGAGTAATCTACCCGCTTCCCGAGCAGGTTCTGGCGGAAACGACCCTGTTTGCCCTTGAGCATGTCGGAAAGAGATTTCAGCGGCCGCTTGTTGGGACCGGTGATAACCTTGCCGCGCCGACCATTGTCGAACAGAACGTCCACCGCCTCCTGCAGCATCCGCTTCTCGTTGCGGATGATGATTTCCGGGGCATCCAGCTCCAGCAGACGCTTCAATCGGTTGTTCCGGTTGATGACCCGCCGGTAGAGATCGTTGAGGTCGGAAGTGGCAAAACGTCCGCCTTCCAGAGGCACCAAAGGCCGCAGATCAGGGGGCAGAACCGGGATAACATCCAAAATCATCCAGTCGGGTTTGTTGCCGGACTCATGAAAGGCCTCGACCACATTGAGCCGCTTGGCCAGCTTCTTCCGCTTGGCCTCGGAACCTGTTTCCCGCATCTCCTGGCGAAGCACCTTGGACAGGGGCTCAAGGTCGAGCTTCTGCATCATCTGCTGGATGGCGGCCGCGCCGATGCCAACGGTAAACTTGCCGGGAAAATCTTCCTTGGCCTGCCGATACCCTTCTTCGGTGAGCAAGGAGCTAACCGGCAAGGAGGGCTCGTCGGAAGCGGTGAT
>JBAZCG010000111.1:0-6432 GCA_041671085.1 Desulfurivibrionaceae bacterium
GCCCGAGATAACCGCCAGGGCTCAAGCGATCGCGCTGGCTGCGCACCGGGCCTTGCAGCTCAAGGGGTACAGCCGGACAGACATGATTGTCGCCACCGACGGTATCTATGTGCTTGAGACCAACACCATCCCAGGGATGACTCCGACCAGCCTGCTGCCCCAGGCGGCCGCAGCCTATGGCCTGCCTTTTTCGTCCCTGCTCGACCGTCTGATTGAGTTGGCCCTGGCTGAGAGGTGATTTCGGCGGCAGATTTTTTGAAACAAATCGGATAGATTTGTTATACTCCATAAAAGAGGCACGGAAAGACCCCCGGCGGATACTGCCGGAAAATCCAGACGGAGTAGCTGCCTTGACAGAGTGTGCGCCGGAAAAAGCAGGGTTCACCGCCCTGATTGTCGAGGATGACCAGGCCGTCTGCGATTTTTTGCAGAGGATTGTGGAAAGTCAGGGCTACACCGTTGTTGTCTGCACCACCGCCACCTCAGCCATGGCAGCCTTTGCCGCGAATGTCCCGCATCTTATTCTCATTGATTGGATGCTGCCAGACATGGATGGCCTGGAGCTCATCCGGACATTCCGCGCCTCCGAACGGGGGCAATACCTCACTCTCCTGATGATTTCCGGAAAAGACAGCCCAGAGGATATTGCCACGGCCATTGCCGCTGGGGTTGATTATTTTATGGCCAAGCCCGTTGAAAAGACGGTACTCAATATCTGGCTGTCCGCTGCTTCCAAGCATGTGCGGGATTGCCTGCAACGTGAAGGTTCTGATCTGGCCCTAGTCAAAATCCAGGAAGAGTTGGTAGACAATAATCTCCAGTTGGAAGAGGCCTTGGGGCGTGCCAATGCCATGGCTGTGGAGGCGGAGCAGTCCTATATCGAGATCAATCAGATATTCAAGACCGTTGCCGGAGGTATTCTCCTGGTGGACAAGGATTGTAATATCCTGCGCTGCAACGATTCATTTCTCAAGATGGCCGGGATGACCAGGGAGGATTCTCATGATAACAAGTGCTATGAGATTTTTCACACGTGCCTGTGCAACACCGAGGACTGTCCGTTGCAACGGATCAAGAAAGGAAAAAAACGTATTGAAAGTGAGATCGAAAAAATAGGACCGGATGGGCAGATTTCCTATTACAGCATCATTTCTACGCCCTACCATGGGCTGTCCGAAGAGATCGGGGTTGTCGAGCACATCACCGATATCACCAAACGGGTCAAGGCAGAAAAGGCCCTGGCTGAAAGCGAACACCGCTACAAGGAGCTTAGTCTCGTTGATGAGTTGACCAAGCTTTTTAACAAACGCTACTTCAACAAGCACTTACAGCTCGAAGTGGAGCGGGCCAGCCGGCATGGTCATTCGCTTTCTCTGCTGCTGCTGGATATCGACAATTTCAAGCACCATAATGATACTTACGGGCATGCGGATGGCGACCGGGTTCTGGCCCGGCTGGGCCAGGTGATCGCCGAGTCGCTTCGGGTCAATGACGTTCCCTGCCGGTACGGTGGGGAGGAGTTTACCATTATTCTGCCGGAAACCAGCGGCGAACAGGCGACCGTCGTGGCGGAGCGGATCAGAGCCCGTTTTGCCGGGGAGATTTTTTACCCGACCCCGCAGGAAACGGTGCGAAAAACAGTGAGTATCGGTGTAACCCAATACCGTGCAGAAGAAAGCGGGCAGAGTCTGCTGGAACGGGCCGATCAGAATATGTACGAGGCCAAGCAGAGCGGCAAGAATAGGTATGTCTTGAAGTAAAGTCCCCCCCCCTCGGCTCCGGTTAAGTCGTCCTGACCATCTCCCTCAAAATCTTTTTTCAAAATAGGGTGCAAGCACCTTGGGAATGGCGATGGTGCCGTCTTCCTGCTGGTAGTTTTCAAAAATGGCGGCCAGAGTTCGTCCCACCGCTAGGCCGCTGCCGTTTAAGGTGTGGACCAGACTGCTTTTGTTCTGTCCCTTGGGCCGATACCTGATCCCGCCCCGCCGGGCCTGAAACTCCCCGAAATTACTGCATGAGGAGATCTCCCGGTAGGTGTCCTGGGCGGGCATCCACACCTCGATGTCGTAGGTCTTGTTGGCGGAAAAACCAAGATCGCCGCTGCAAAGCTGCACCACCCGGTAGGGCAGTCCCAGAAGCTGCAATACCTCTTCCGCGTCCGCCAGCAGTTTTTCCAGCTCACCGCTGGAGGTTTCCGGGGTGGTGAATTTCACCAGCTCCACCTTGTCGAACTGGTGCTGACGGATTAGCCCTTTGGTATCTTTGCCGTAGGAGCCGGCCTCGGAGCGGAAGCAGGGGGTGTAGGCCGTGTACTTGATGGGCAGCTCATGCTCCGCCAGGGTTTCGTCTCGGTGCAGGTTGGTCACCGGCACCTCGGCGGTGGGGATCAGCCAGAGATCCCAATCCTTGATGCCAAATAGATCGGCCTCGAATTTCGGCAGCTGGCCGGTGGCGGTCATGGTCTGGGAGTTGACCAGAAACGGGGGGAGGATCTCGGTGTAGCCGTGCCTTTGGGTGTGGAGATCGAGCATGAAGTTGATCAGCGCCCGCTCCAGGCGGGAGGCAAAGCCCTTGAGCACGGCAAAGCGGGCCCCGGAAAGCTTGGCTGCCCGTTCAAAATCGATGGTCCCGGCCGCCTCGCCCAGCTCATGGTGGGCCTTGGCTGTAAAACCGAATTGCGGCACCGTGCCCCAGCGTTTGATTTCCAGGTTGTCCGTGTCGTTCGCGCCACGGGGCACGGAATCATCGCAGAGGTTGGGCAGGGTCATGACTATGCTCTGGAGATCTTCTTCCAGAGCGACCAGATCGGTTTCTATTTCCTTGATCCGCTCCCCCACCTGTCGCATCTCGGCCATGGGCCCTTCGGCGTCAACCCCTGCCTTTTTCAGCTCGCCGATTTCCTGGGATGCGGTCTTGCGTTTGTTGCGCAGCGATTCCACCTCGGAGAGCAGGGTGCGGCGCTTCTGGTCGATGGCGGCAAAATCGTCAATGCGGGAATCGGTGATCCCCCGGAAGGCAAGTTTTTCTTTGACGAGATCCAGATTTTCTCTGATAAAGCGCAACTCAAGCATGGATATCCCCTTTGTCTGGTGCGTGGGCTCTAAAAGTACTGTCAGAGGGGGTTGTATCATGGAGCAGGGTAGAAATCAAGAGGGCGGGCACCTGATCAATTTTAGAGAAAGTCCGGGGTGCAGAGGCGTAGGAAGACATCTTCCCCGGCCAGCAAATGCTTCCGGTTTGATGGTAAGTGGATGATGGCGTTGGCCGCCTCGTTTTTGCGGGTCGGTCGGGCGGTGAGGGTCTTGCCGTTCAGGCAGGCCACCATGCCTTTCAGGTTGCGCAGTCCTGTTTTTTTCAAGAGGACAGAGGTGGTGAGGGTGGCGCGCAAAAGCGGGGGCAAGGGGTGGCGGTGCCCCTGCATCCTGCGTAAGGCCGGCAGAACAAGCTCGTGAAACAGCAGGAAGACAGCAGGTGGGGGGCCTGGCAGGGCGAAGATTGGTTTGCTACGGTAGAGGCCCAACATGGTTGACCGGCCAGGACGGACTGCCAATGCGGTGTACAAAGGACGAATTCCGAGTTTGGCAAAGGCCTGGGGTAGGAGATCATAGTTGCCCGGTCCCATGCCGCCGGTCGTGATTACGGCTTGTGATGGCCCGTGTAGGGCTTCTTCCAATGTGGCGACAATTCGGTCGCAGTCATCGGCCACCAAGCCAAAATCGCGGGAAGCCGCCCCCGCGTCCCGGATGAGGGCGGCAAGCAGGAAACGGTTGCCGCCAATGATCTGGCCGGTTTCAGGGGTGTCCGCCGTATCGAGCAATTCGCTGCCCGTGCAGATGATGGCCAGCTCCGGGCGGGTAACCACCGAGACCTGGGTCAGACCGCTTTCGGCAAGGAGCGGGAGGTGTTGGGCCTCGATTTTTGCCCCGGCCCGAACAATGGTTTGGTTGGCCGCGACATCCGTGCCTCTGGCGCGAATGAAGGCGCCGGGGCAGGGCGGGCTGTTCACCAGCACCCAGCGCTCATTTCTGCGGCAGCGCTCAAAGGGGATAACCTGATTTGCCCCGGGCGGCAGGGCTCCGCCGGTCATGATCGCAATGGCGGTTTTTCGGGCAAGTCTTGGCAGATCGGTGGCGCCTGCGGCAATTTCGCCTGTTACCTGCAAGGATATCGGTTCTGAGTCGCCGGTCAGGTCACGGTTGTTGACGGCATAGCCGTCCATGGCGGAACGGGCAAAGGCGGGCACCGCTCGGGCCGCTTTGATGGCTTTTGCGGCAATGCGACTGCTGGCCTCCGGCAGGAGAACAGTCTCCATCTCCAGAGTAGAGCAATGGCTGATAATCAGCCGTTGTGCATCTTTAAGTGAAAGGATCGGCATGGCTCACTGTTCTTGGGCGGCAAGACGGGCAAGGTCATGCTGGTGGTTGATGTTCTGGAAGGTGGTGAAGTCAGGAAGGATCTCTAAGATTTCTGCGGCTGTTACCTTGCGAATGCGCAGTTTTTCATACAATGTGCCGATCCTGCACTGGTTGTGAGTGAGATTTTCCTCAATGATTGGCAGGGCTTTCTTGTTGTAGACCGCGTACAGCGGCTCCGGCCCTTCGGGCAGCCAGGGCAGCACCACCTCATGGTCGCCGGGTAGTTCGCAGAGGAAACGGATCAGATTTCGGTTGACCAGTGGCATATCGCAGCCACAGATAAAGGCTCGGGGCTGGGAGACCGTCCGGAGGGCGGCATGGATTCCGGCCAAGGGGCCGCAATTGTGGTACTGATCGGCAGCCATGGGCCAGCCAAGAAAAGCGTAGTCTTCAGGGGTATTAGTGATAAGCAGGGTTTCCGGAAATAGTCCGGCAAGTCTGCGGGTGATGGTCTGGATCAGAGCGGTGCCTTGATGGAGGGCCAGGGCTTTGTTGCTCCCGAAGCGCGAGCTTTTGCCGCCTGCCAGAATCACCCCGGCAACCTGGTCAATCGGATCCATCATTCCGGCGGGGCCTGGCGGATGGTGATGATAATTTCCTCGGGATTCTGGCACCCTTTGAGCGAACAGGTCATGCCGGTGATGGCCTGGCGGAGAAAGCTCTCCACGAAGGTATTGAGATAAACCGGCTGGCCGTTCACCAGCAGGCTGGTTTTTTGTCTGGGAAAGGGCTTGATGAATCGCTCCTCCAGAAAATCGGCCAAGCCGACGACATCGTCCAAGGCAAAGCAGGGTAAATCTGTCGGGCCTGCGGTGTCGCTTACCATGGCGACCCAGGTTTCATCCCTATCCGGCAAGGGCTCGGCATGCAAGGCCGTGCGAAAAACCTCGATCTTGGGAAGGCCCAGCCGTTTGTATCCTTCGGTGATCACCAGATCAATATCGCCGTAATAGCGGCCCACCAGTTCTTCAATGGTCAGATCCTCGGGCACATCGCGGATAATGCCCAGGCCGGTGGGGGAAGAAAGGGCCACGGTGGAGGCGCCGGCCTGCTTATGGCGCCAGGTGTCCTTGCCGGGTTTGTCCATTTCAAAGGTGTGGACATGGTGCTTGATAGTGCCGATGCGGTAGCCGCGGTGCCGCAATTCCGGGATAAGCTTTTCAAGCAGCGTGGTCTTGCCGGAGTCGGGTTTGCCGACGAATGCGATGACTGGGGGCATGGTGGTGGTTGCCGTGGGGTTTCGGTTCAGCCCGGCGGCCAGGACATGGGCCTGCCGCCGAGAACGTGGAGGTGGAGGTGAAAGACGGTTTGCCCTGCTTCGGCACCGTTATTCATGACCAGGCGGCATTGCTCCGCGCCGTTTTCTTTGGCGAGTTGCGCGCCGATGCGAACGACCTTGCCGATGAGTGCTTCGTCTTCAGCGGAAATTGCGCCTGGGCCACTGAGATGTTTTTTTGGAATGACCAGAAAGTGCGTGGGTGCCTGGGGACTGATGTCCCAGAAGGCGAAGACCTCATCATCTTCGTATAGTTTTTTGGCAGGGATTTCACCGTTGATGATCCTGCAAAAAAGACAGGGGTTGCTCATCCGCTTCTCCTTGTGTGTAAGGTAATGACCTGCGCAGGATACTGTTCGGGGTGGGTTCTGTCAAATGTAAAGCTGGGCGGAGGGTCAGTCTCTCTGGTGACAGTTCGCAGCTATTCTGGTACTGTTACGGTGTGCTGTGGTGCATGGGGAACGCCATGCTGAAATCAGGGCATATACCCACGAATTCGCCGGAAAACCGACAGGGAGCATGCTATGCGTCAGTTTGTTGTTGATGAATTGAGCAAAGAGGAACAGGATAATCTGGAATCGTATCTGAAGCGGACCTTGAAATCAACCGCCATGGAGGGAATGTTCTGGCTGCCGCTCCCCGATGATTTGTTGGCTGAAGCCCAGCAGGGGCACGCGCAATGCGGCCCGTTTTTTTTCGGAATCGAGTTGGGTCGGAGCCGGTTGATCGCCGAATTTCTGG
>JBAZCG010000112.1:0-6416 GCA_041671085.1 Desulfurivibrionaceae bacterium
CTTTTCGGTGGTCATAGCGAGAGTGTAACACCCGTTCCCATTCCGCACACGGAAGTTAAGCCTCTCAGCGCCGATGGTACTGCCAGGGAAGCTTGGTGGGAGAGTAGGTCGCCGCCGATTCTTTTTTGTAGTAAAGCCCTTCCCCTCAAAAGGAAGGGCTTTTTTTTGCCTTTTTCTGCTATTCCTCCCCCTATTTTTCCGCTCGGTCCAAACCCAGGCACAATCCCAAATTTTTCTCCAAAAATCTGCTACGATGTATGTGTCGTTGGGGATGAAGAATATTCTCCAATCCGAAGAGAATATTCTTTAGTGCAACTCCGTTCATATTTTGTATTTGTTTCTATTTGCCTGATATTGTGAGGAATATTCATTGGGCATGTTCCTTGCTTTGTCTTAGGTCAAGAGTCATGGGGAAATCTTGGGAACATCAGAACCCCCTGGATTTTTTAGTAAAACCGTACCCTGTGTGGGGATACGCAACACAAGGAGGAACAGATGAAAAGAATAGCGGTGTTTACCCTTATTCTGCTGCTGAGCGCAGGTCTTGTTTGGGCCAAGGACTATGAGATCCAGAAAAAGGCGGGAGACCTTAGTGTTGTGGTGAAGATGGACAAAAATCCCGCGGTGATGGGCGAGAATGGAGTCAGCGTCACAGTGAAGGATGCCGCAGGCAAGGAAGTGACCGATGCGGGGGTGAAGGTGGAGTATGCCATGCCTGCCATGCCGGGGATGCCGGCCATGAATTACGGCTCGGTTCTGGCCTTGAACAAGAACACTTATCAGGGGAAACTGAATTTTTCCATGTCCGGGCCCTGGAACATCGTGGTGAAGATCGTGCGCGGCGGCAAGACCGTCTCAACAAAGTTCAGCGTCGATGTGCAGTAGCCTTTAAGGCCAAACGAGGGGATGGGTCATGGGATATGGTTTTGTGGGGATGAAGAGGTGGTGTTCCCTTTTGGCCGCGGGGGTTCTTTTGTTTGTTTCGCAGGCTCCAGTCTGGGCTGGGGAACTGCACTTACAAGATCTCGTTGATGAGGCATTGCAAGCCAGCCCCGAGATCCTGGCCGCCCGGGCAAAGGCCTCGGCCTCTGGCTTTAAGGTGCCCCAGTCCATGAGCCTGCCGGACCCCATGGTCATGGTCGGCTACCAGAATGAAGGGACAAACCGTTTCACCTACAACGAGTCGCCTGATTCCCAGTACCTTTTTTCCGCTTCCCAGCAGTTCTTTTTTCCGGGCAAACGGGCCTTGAAGGGAGAGGCTACGGCCAGGGAGGCGGAAAGTCTTTCCGCCTCCGCGAAAGCCGTGCAGCTGCGGACAGTCCTCACGATCAAGGAACTCTACTACGATCTGTTTTTTGCCCATCAGAGCATGGACTTGATCAGGGAGAAGGGTGTTCTTCTCCGCAAGGTCGAGGATGCTGCCCTGGCCCGCTATGCCGCGGGGAGAGGCATGCAGCAGGATGTCCTTATGGCGCAAACCGAGAAGTACATGCTTTTTGAGCGGGAAGCGATGCTCAAGCAGAAAATCCAAACCTTGGAAGCGCTGTTGAACACCACGGTGGGGAGGGAGCAGGCCGCGTCTCTGGACAGACCGATGGCGCCGGTGTTTGTTCCTTATTCCCAAGCCCTGTCCGAGCTGATTGCCGCAGCCTACGAGAACTCCCCGGAGGTCAAGGCCAGGGAGAAGATGGTGGCCGCAACCAACGCCAGGGTGCGGGTGGCGGAACGGGAGTATTATCCCGACATCACCGTTACCGGTAGTTATGGCCTCAAGGGCCCGGCCTATGAGAATGCCGATATGTGGAGCCTGAGCACCACCCTCAACATCCCCCTGTACTACACCACCAAACAGCGACCGGCCGTGCATGAAGCCGAGGCCTCCCTGAGCGAGGCGAAAAATGAGCTGCAAACAGTCAAACTGCGGCTTGTTGCCGCCATCCGGGAGAACTATGCCATGCTCCAGACCACGGAGCGACTGATGGAGCTCTACCGGCAAGGCCTCAACCAGAAGATCCACCAGGACTTTCAGGCCGCGCTGGCCTCATACGCCACAGGCAAAGCCGATGCCTTGACCGTGCTCTCCCGGCTCAAGACCATTGCTGAAATAGAGACCTCCTATTGGGGGCAGTTGGTGGAGCGGGAGAAGGCACGGGCCAGGCTGGGGGCCTTAACGGGGAAGACCGATTCCCGCATGGAGGAAGGGCAATAATGAACAAGAAGAACAGCATGATCACCATGGTGATCCTTTTTCTTTTTTTAGCGGGCGTCCTTTTTGTCGGCCTTTCCGGCAAGGGTGGAGGGGTGTTTCGGAAAAAGCCCCAGGAATCCACGGCGCAGAGCGAACAGGGAAAATCGGTGCAGGCGGCTCCGTCGGAACACCAAGGACACGGCGGCACCCCTGTCTTGCCGCAAACCGTGCAGCCTCCTTCTCTGGGAGCGGAAAACGGCGAAGCTTCCCAGGAAGAACCGCAGACCGTCGAGATACCGGAGGCTGGCCAACGGTTCATCGGGGTGAAAACCACCGTTGCCGCAGTGAAAATCCTGACCAAGACCATTCGAACCGTGGGCCGGGTCGAGTATGATGAAAGAAGGATCGCCACGGTCAATACCAAGATCGATGGCTGGATCGAAAGCCTCCGGGTCAACTACACGGGCAGGTATGTGAAAAAAGGCGAAACGCTTGCCGAAATCTACAGCCCGGAGTTGGTTGCCAGCCAGCAGGAATATCTCAACATCGCCAAGTGGGCGCGGCAGGGTGTTGCTCCCGCCGGAGCAGAGGAACCATCGGCCATGAACCGGATGCTGGCGCAGGATGCCGAGGCCATGCGCCAGGCTGCCCGACAGCGTCTGCGGTTTTGGGATATCACCGAGGCCCAGATTCGTAAAATCGAGGAGACCGGCTCCCCCCTGCGGACCCTGGCCGTATTCAGCCCGGTGAGCGGGTATGTGGTGCAGAAATTGGCGGTGCAGGGTATGAAGGTGCAGCCCGGCGAGAGGCTTTTTGAGCTGGTGGATACCTCCACGGTCTGGGTGGTGGCCGATATCTACGAGCATGAGCTTGCCCTGGTCAAGGCCGGGCAGAAGGCGGAGATCACCCTGGATTCCTTGCCGGGCAAGGTGTTTGTCGCCACCATCGACTACGTGGCTCCGCTTCTTGCCGGAGAAACGCGAACGGCCAAAATCCGTTTTACCATGGATAATCAGGCCGCAGACCTGAAACCCCAGATGTTCGCCAAGGTGGCGCTGAAGGTCGATCTGGGCCGCAGGCTCGTGGTACCCGAGGATGCACTGATCAATACCGGCGCCCGGCAGCTCGTCTATGTGGACAAGGGCGATGGCTTTTTCGAGCCCCGCGAGGTCGGGGTCGGGGTCAAGGCCGAGGGCATGGCGGAGATATTGAGCGGTTTGCAGGCCGGGGAAAAAGTGGCCTCGGCCGCCACCTTCCTCATTGATTCCGAAGCGCGCCTCAAGGGGGTGGTGAAGCAATGATCGCCCGGGTCATCGATTTCAGCGCCCGCAACAGGTTTTTTATCTTTCTCCTGGTGTTTGCCCTTACCGGCTGGGGGATCTGGGCCATCCGCAACACGCCTCTCGATGCGATCCCCGACCTGAGCGACACCCAGGTCATCATCTTCACCGAATGGGAAGGCCGCAGCCCCGATCTCATCGAGGACCAAATCACCTACCCGATTACCTCCACCCTCCTTGCCGCGCCAAAGGTCAAGGTGGTGCGCGGGTTCTCCTTCTTCGGCACCTCGTTCATCTACGCCATCTTTGAAGAGGGGACCGACATCTACTGGGCCAGAAGCCGGGTGCTGGAATATCTCCAGGCAGTGAAAAACAAGCTCCCTGCCTCGGTGAACCCCGTGCTCGGGCCGGACGCCACCAGCGTGGGCTGGGGATTTTCCTACGCCCTGGTGGATGAGACCGGGGGGCATAATCTGGCCGAGCTCCGTTCCATCCAGGACTGGAATATCAAGCTGGCCTTGGAAAGCGTGCCTGGGGTCTCCCAGGTGGCCAGCATCGGCGGCTTTGTCCGGCAGTATCAGGTCAGCATCGATCCCAATCGGCTTCAGGCTTACAACCTGCCCATCACCATGGTCATGGATGCCATCCGCAAGAGCAACAAGGATGTGGAGGGGAGGGTGCTGGAGTTTTCCGGGGTCGAGTACATGGTGCGCGGCCGTGGATATCTCAAGGGGGTCAAGGACCTGGAGAATATCGCGGTGCGCAGCAACGGCAATGGCACTCCGGTGTTCCTTAAAGATGTTGCCAGCATCCAGCTCGGGCCTGAGATCAGGCGCGGCCTTGCCGAGCTTGACGGGCGGGGCGAGGTAGCGGGCGGGATCGTGGTGGTCCGCTTCGGCGAGAATGTCCTCAGTGTCATCGACCGGGTCAAGGAAAAGATCAGGGAAAGCGTGGAGCCGAGCCTGCCTGCGGGGGTGAAGCTCGTTGTTACTTACGACCGCTCGGATCTTATCCACCGCTCCATCGACACCCTCACCGAAGAGCTGCTCAAAATCTCCCTGGCGGTGAGCGTGGTCTGCCTGGTGTTTCTCTTCCACCTGCCCAGCGCCCTGGTGGTTATCTTCACCCTGCCCATTGCGATCATCATCTCGTTTATCTGCATGTTCTACCTGGGGGTGACGGCGAACATCATGAGCCTGAGCGGCATCGCCATCGCCATCGGGGCCATGGTGGACGCCTCGATCATCATGGTGGAGAATGCCCACAAAAAGCTGGAGGAGTGGGAAATTGCGGGCAAGCCTGGCAGTCGCAACGAGGTGATCATCGAGGCGGCCAAGGAGGTGGGACCTTCCCTGTTTTTCTCCCTGCTGGTGATCACCGTGGCCTTTCTACCGGTCTTCACCTTGCAGGCGCAGGCCGGGCGGTTGTTCAAGCCCCTGGCCTACACCAAGACCTTTGCCATGCTGTTTTCGGCCTTTCTTGCCATCACCCTGACCCCGGTGCTGATGACCCTCTTCATCCGGGGCAAGATCATGCATGAGGATAAAAATCCCATCAGCATCTTTCTCCATCGGTTGTACGAGCCCATCGTGCGGTTTGTCCTCCGTTTCAAAAGGACGGTGATCGTTGGTGCGCTCATCGTCATGGCTGTCAGCGTGTACCCGTTTCTCAAGCTCGGCTCCGAGTTCATGCCGCCGCTGTACGAGGGCGCGCTCTTCTACATGCCGGTAACCTCGCCGGGTGCAGCCATCTCCGAGGTCTCGAAGCTGCTTCAGCTGCAAGACAAGATCTTGAAGGAGATCCCCGAGGTAGCCCAGGTCTTCGGCAAGGCCGGCAGGGCGGAAACCGCCACGGACCCCGCGCCCCTGGAAATGTTTGAAACCGTGATCAATCTTAAGCCCCAGTCGCAATGGCGGCCTGGCGTGACGGTGGAGAGCCTGAAAAACGAGATGAACGACGCCCTTTCCATTCCGGGGGTGGCCAACTCCTTTACCATGCCGATTAAGGCCCGGATCGATATGCTTTCCACCGGCATCAGAACCCCGGTGGGGATCAAGGTCATGGGGCCGAGGCTTGAAGAGCTTGAGCGGCTGGGCACGGAGATCGAGGCGCGGCTGGGTGGCATGTCCGGCCTTCGGAGCGTCTATGCGGAACGGGTGACCACCGGGTATTTTCTCGATTGCAATATCAGACGGGAGGAGGTGGCCCGCTACGGCCTGTCCGTGGATGAGGTGCAGGAGGTTATCCAGTCGGCCATCGGCGGGATGAATCTTACCGTGACCGTGGAGGGCCGGGAGCGCTATCCGGTGAACGTCCGCTATGCCAGGGAGTTGCGGGGCGATGTGGAGCAGCTGAAAAGGGTGTTGGTCCCAGTGCCTGTAACCATGGGCGCGGTGACGCCGGGGGGCATGTCTTCGGTCCAGCCTGCTCCCCCGCCCACCGGCGAGCTTCTCCAGATTCCCTTGGGCGCCCTGGCCGACATCCAGATCGTCAAGGGGCCGCCCATGATCAAGAGCGAGGCCGGTCTTCTGGCCTCCTATGTGTACATCGATTTCTCCGGCAGGGATGTGGGCGGCTTTGTGGATGAGGCCAAACAGCGGGTTGGTTCGCTGAAGATTCCCGAGGGCTACCGCCTGGAGTGGAGCGGGGAATACGAGCATCTGGTGAAGACCCATGAGCGGCTGAAGCTTGTTATTCCCCTCACCCTGTTGGTCATCTTCGTGCTCATCTATTTGAACACCAAGTCGGTGGTCAAGACGGCCATAGTCCTGCTGGCCGTGCCCTTCTCCCTGGTCGGCTCCTTCTGGCTGCTGTATCTCCTCGGCTATAACATGAGCATCGCGGTCTGGGTGGGGATCATCGCCCTGGCCGGGATCGACGCGGAGACCGGGGTGGTCATGCTCCTCTATCTCGACCTGGCCCGCGATAAATGAAGAAGGCGGGGAGAT
>JBAZCG010000113.1:0-6161 GCA_041671085.1 Desulfurivibrionaceae bacterium
GCACGGGATGAGCGAGGCCCTGGGCCGGGTCATTTCCGTGGCGCTCCAGCACGACTACCGGCTGGTGGGCAAGATCGCCAGGACCCTGGAGGATATCTCCTCCGACGGTGCCTGGATCAGCGCCTCGCTGGGCCGGTGCTACTCTATCCCCGCGGCCCTGGCCAAGGTTCTTGACAAGAGCGGAGAAGGCGAGGTGGAGCAGGATCCGGAGCCTTACGCTGAGCCCTCCTCCTATGCCTCCTGTCCGGCCTGCGGCAAGTTGAGCCTGCGCCGCAGCGGCGGCTGCAACCAGTGCGTGAGCTGCGGCTACTCCTCCTGCTGAACGGACAAAGAGGGCGTTTGCATGCAATCGGGCCCGCAACAAGGCAGATACAACAAGGCGGTCATGGCTTTTATGGCCGTCTTGTTTTTTTTCATGGCGGTGGGTGATACCATTATTGCCCGCCATCAAAGGAATTTTCTTTTTTCCCGGGCTGAAAATCAGGCCCGCCGTGATCTTCAGCTGATGGCGGCCAATTTTCTTGAGCCACTCCTCAAATACGATTACGATTGGATAAACGGCTTTGTTCTGCGCTGGGGCGAGGAGCATCCTGAAGTGGTGCGTCTTGCCGCCGTTGGCCCTGAGGGCCGCGATCTTTTTGCCTTCAACCGCCCCAGAGAAGGAGAAAAAGCCTTTCTGGTTGAAGAGAAGGTGCTTTTTCAGGGCAAGCAGCTCCTTACCTTGCAGATGGTGTCTTCCTCCGGCGAGGTGGATGCTCTTTTGCGCAAGCTCCATTGGCAATTGGGGCTTGCCTCGTTTCTCCTTACCGCCATCGCGGGAATTGCTCTGTGGGTTACCCTGCGGCGTATCGCCCTTGCTCCTCTGGAAAGAGAAATCGGCCTGCGTCTCGAAACGGAGCAGAAACTGGCTACGGCTCATCATCAGCTTGAGGAGCGGGTTCGTGCGCGGACTGCTGATCTGGAGGATGCCAATCTCTTGCTGTATAAGGAAATTGGCGAGCGTCATGCTGCTGAAGAGCAGTTTTCCCGGCTGCATCGGGAGTACGAGCTGATTCTGAACTCCGCCGGCGAGGGGATCTACGGCCTGGACACCGAGGGGTGTATAACCTTTGTCAACTCGGCGGGCTTGCAGATTCTTGGCTATGACGAAGCAGAGCTGATCGGCATCCATCTGCATGATTTCCGGCATCATGTGCGCTGGGATGGTGAGGCGTATGGGCGGGAGGATTGCCCGGTGTGCGCGGCCTATGCTGAGGGCCGGAAAAACCAGGGGGAAGAAAGCTACTTCGGCAGAAAGGACGGTGCTGTCTTTCCGGTGGAATTTGTCGGCACCCCGCTTGTGGAAGGGGAGAGGATCATGGGGACGGTGGTGGTGTTTGAAGACATCACCGTGCGCAAACAGGCCGAGCATGATTTGCTGGGTCTGACCGAGACCTTGGAGCGGCGGGTCATGGAGCGCACTGCCCGCCTGGACGCCGCCAACCTGGAATTGCGGGAAACCCTGGGCCAACTGGAGCAGATCCAGGCCCAATTGGTGCAATCAGGGAAGATGGCGGCTTTGGGGGATTTGGTGGCAGGGGTTGCCCATGAGATCAACACCCCCGTGGGCGTAGGTGTTACCGCAGCCTCGCATCTGGAGAACGAAACCAAGGAAATCGCGGCGCTCTATGGGGAAGGGCGCATGAAGCGCGGCGATCTTGACCGGTATCTGGTGCTCTGTCAGAATGGCGCGAAGCTGATTCTTTCCAACCTGAACCGAGCGGCGGAGCTGATCCGTAGCTTCAAACAGGTGGCGGTGGATCAGTCCGGGGAGGGGCGCAGAACTTTTCGGGTCAAGGAATACCTGGCCGAGGTCTGCTTAAGCCTCAGGCCGGTTTTGAAGAACACCGGCCATCGCCTGGAGATTTTTTGTCCCGATGATTTGGAGTTGAACAGTTATCCCGGGGCCTTTTCCCAGATCGTTACCAACTTCATTACCAATTCGTTGGCCCATGCCTACGATGAGGAAGAGGTCGGTTCTCTGCTTTTTGATATCGGGCTACAGGGCGGCAATGTCATGTTTCGTTACACCGACGACGGCAAGGGGACGACCGAGGATCAGCTCAGCCATGCCTTTGATCCATTTTTTACGACAAACCGGAAAAAAGGGGGGAGCGGTTTAGGTCTGCATATCGTATATAATCTTGTAACCCAGAAATTGCTGGGAACAATTAGTTGTGAAAGCAAGCCAGGGAAGGGAACAGCCTTTGTTCTTCTTTTTCCTGCCGTCATACCTGGGGGGGTATCGCATGGTGGAAACACATGAGGTGGTTTTTTTTGCAGATGAGCCGGAGGGGGCAGGGGGTTCTCGGCAACAGGCCGTGAGCAATGGAGCCTGGAAGGTATTGGTGGTTGATGACGAGGAAGAGGTACACGCCGTCACCAAACTGGTTCTTTCTGATTTTTCTTACGAGAACAGAGCGCTACATTTTCTGCATGCCTATTCCGGCAAGGAGGCTAGGGAACTTATAGCCGAGCACCCCGACACCGCCATCATTTTTCTTGACGTGGTCATGGAGAAAAGCGATGCCGGACTCGAAGTGGTCCGTTACATCCGGGAGGAGCTGAAAAACTCCTTTGTTCGGATCATCCTCCGCACCGGGCAGCCCGGTCAGGCACCGGCGGAAAAAGTCATCATTGAGTATGACATCAACGATTACAAGGAAAAAACCGAGCTCACCGCCCAGAAGCTTTTCACCACCATGGTGGCCTCCTTGCGTTCTTATCGGGACATTCTCACCATCGAGGCCAACCGGAAGGGGTTGGAAAAGATCATCGAGGCGGCCACCTATATCTGTCGTCTTCGTTCAATCAAGAATCTGGCCAGCGGGGTCTTGACCCAGCTGGTTTCTATCCTGCATCTCAGCGAAAACGCCCTCTATTGTCAGACCTCGGGCATTGCGGTGAGCAATGTGCAAGGCAGCTTCAAAATGCTTGCCGCCACCGGTTCCTATGAGCCGTATATCGATGCCGAGGCCAGCGGAGATTTGCCGGCCAAGGTCCTTGGTTATGTCCAGCGGGTCACGGCGCTCAAGCAATCCATCTGCGAGGACAACCGGTATATCGGTTATTTTCGTAGTGAGCGCGGGGAAGAAACGATTATCTATCTTGAGGGCTGGCGGGATCTCAGCGAGCTTGACCGTCGGATGATCGAGGTTTTTTGCGGCAATGTGCAGGTGGCCTACGAAAATGTGCTTTTGAACCAGGAGATTGAAGGAACTCAGAAGGAGATCATTTATACCCTGGGCGAGCTTGCCGAGATGCGGTCCCTGGAGACGGGCAACCATGTTCGCCGGGTGGCGGAATACAGTCGGTTGCTCGCGGAAAAACATGGATTGAGCCAGCGGGAGGTAGAGGTGATCCGTTTAGCTTCCTCCATGCATGATGTGGGCAAGGTCGCCATCCCCGATGCCATTCTTAATAAACCCGGGCCGTTGAGCGTTGCCGAGTTTGAGGTCATGAAAACCCATACCATCCGGGCTCAGGAGATAATGGGCCTTTCCGATCGGGAGATCATCAAGACCGCGATTATCATCGCCCTACAGCACCATGAAAAATTTGACGGTACCGGCTACCCTAAAGGTTTGAGGGGGGAGGATATTCATATCAGCGCAAGGATTACTGCCCTTGCCGATGTGTTTGACGCCCTGGGCAATGATCGTTCCTACCGCCAGGCCTGGGAGATGGAGCCTATCCTTGATCTTATCCGCGCGGAGCGGGGGTCCCATTTCGACCCGGCATTGGTGGATCTCTTTTTTGAAAATATTGATACAATTCTGGCCATCAGAGACAGTCTGGCCGAGTAACGCCTATTGTGTTTTCAATGCGGTGGCGATGAACGGCCAGATTCGGCGCAGTTCTTCCCGGTTGGTAAAGGGGAGGGAAAGGTGCACCTGATCCTGCTCAAAGGAAGGTGAGTGGGTCAGGGTCACCGCACTGGGCAGCTTGAGGGTGGCCGCGAAGCTGCGGAATTCTTGTTCCGCAGCAGCGAGGCTCGGGAAGCGTTGTTCGGTGAGCCATTGCATGAGCCGGGCTGTTTTTTGGGGGATGTTTGTCTCTTGGGGATCAAGAATTTCCCTCACCTCGGGCTGGCAGAGCAGGGCCATGATCGAGGTGTTATGTCTGGCCGCTAGTTCCCGGCAGATGGCGGTGATTTTTTTCTGGTTGCTGACGCTGAGGCTGAGTATTTCCATGACCTCGTGGAGGGAAAGGCGGTCGGTGAAATTTAGGGCCAACAATTCCCTGGCCACCCCATCGTGTAGACGTCCTGCATGGACCGCGCCCAGCAAATGCTCTTCAAGCCCGAGAAGCTGGACCAGGTTGTGCAGGTGATGGCGGTGCGGTTCCAGTCCAAGGGCGGGGAGAAACCGTCGGGCCGCTTCGTTCTCATTCAGATGGACGAGGATTTTCTGGAGAAAGATCGCCTGCTCGACCACGGTGATATCGCCCCGGAGCAAGGTGTCTTCCAGATTGATAGCCAGGGCCTCAGCAGGCATAGTTTCCGTGGGCAGCACCAGGCAGATGGCGGAGATGCTGTGCTGGGTCTCGCGGGCAGCCAGCAACCGTCTGCGGCCAGTAACGATTTCCATGGTGGTTCTGCCCTTTTCCCTGAGGATGGGAGGATGGAGAATCCCGATTCGGGCAACGGACTCAAGCAGCGCAGTACTAGGTTCCCGTGCTTCTTCCGGAGTCAGGCTGTTGCTGAAATCATGAAAATTGATGTGTTGTAGATTGACGAGACTTGAGCGGAAGGTTGGCGGCATTGGCGTTCTCAAGGGCAGCTGGGGCAGCTGACGGATGGGTTATTGTTTTTAGGGCGGTTGGAGTCTAGAGCTGCTTGACTCTATGGGAAAAAAGGCCCATCTTGTCAACGAAAACTTGTAGGGATTTTTAGGGAGATGGCGGCATGAAAGTAACCATCATTGCAGCCAGCACCATCTGCGGACGCATCGGCCCTGGTCTTACCGGCAGCTCGGTTGATCGTGGCTTTCTTGAAAAAATGCGGGCGACAACCGATGCCAGCCTGCTGGGCGCGGAAACCCTGCGCCAGGGTGATCCCGAGATGCGGGGGCCGGGCGGGTATCTTTTGTCCCAGCGGATCAGAGCCTTCATTACCCAGTCTGGCGAGATCCCGGTGGTCGGGAGAAAGATCTTTGAGCAAGGACCGCCGCCGCTCATCTTTACCGGCGAAGCGGCAGCTGCAAGTTTGCGGCACAGGCTGGGCACACGGGCTCAGGTCGTGGCCCTGCCGGCTGACCCTGTCGGTGGGCTTTCCCTGACTGCGGCCCTTTCCCATCTGGCAAAACTTGGCGCAGCCTCGGTGCTTGTTGAAGGTGGAGGTAGTTTGAATTATACCTGTCTACGGCAAGGTGTTGTCGATGAGATTCTCCTCACCCTGACCCCGAAACTTTCCGGAGACCAGCGGGCGGTCTCCTTGTGTGGCGGTCCTGGTCCGCTGGGCGATCCGTTTTTGTCGTTGGTCCTGGTTTCGTGTGAGGTTGTGGAGACCGGGGAGGTATTTTTGAAATACCTGGTGCGCAAGGAGAAATGATCATGCAGCAGGAACTGGCGATCTTGTATTCCGGAGGGACGGATTCCCTCGCGCTCTATGCCTTGGCCAGCGCCGGGCATCATCCAGGCCTGCCCCGGCCGGTACGCATCCATCTGCTCCACATGCTCAACGGCATGGGTCGCTTTGTCGACTTCCCCAGAAACCGTTTTTTGGCCGCGCAAAAGATCCTGCTGGCCAACGCCTCTGATTCTGGGAAAATTCCGGGGGCGGAGATGGTGGAGCTTGACATGGGCAGGCTGTTTCAAGGTCTGTGGCTTGACCGGTATGAAGAGTACATGCCGCGTTACAACGGGAAAAATCTTGTCTGTGTGGCCTGCAATCTTGCCATGCATGCCCGGGCCATTATTTATTGCCACGAGCAGTTTGTCCCCCATTTCGTGGCCGGCTACACCAAGAAGCAGGGGCATTACCCCGAGCAGACTCCTATTTTCATGAAAAAAATCGGGGAGTTGTCGGCCAGGTTCGGGATCAGCACCACCTTCCCAGTGTACGAAGACTTTGACGACCAGATGATCACCCGGCATGTGCTGGAGGATATCGTCCTGCCTAC
>JBAZCG010000114.1:0-6023 GCA_041671085.1 Desulfurivibrionaceae bacterium
CAAGGACCAGAACCCGGCAGCGGGAGAGAAGGGGCGCGATAACGTGAAAAGAAGGGTTTTCGGTGGTTGCGCCGATGAGGGTCAACAGGCCGCTTTCCACATGGGGAAGAAAGGCGTCCTGCTGGCTTTTGTTGAAGCGATGGATTTCGTCCACGAAAACGATGGTGGCGGTGTTGCGCTCTTCCTTGGCCACCTGGGCCTGGGCCACTATTTCCCGAATCTCCTTGACCCCGGACAGCACTGCGGAAAAGAAAGAAAAATCAGCCCCGGTTGTTTGGGCCAGAATCCTGGCCAGGGTGGTTTTGCCGGTGCCGGGCGGGCCCCAGAGGACGAGGGAGGGCAGGTATTTCTGCTGGATGAGCCGCCTAAGGAGCTTGTCCTCGCCCAGCAGCTGTTTTTGTCCGACAAAGTCATCTATCGTTTGCGGACGCAGGCGTTCGGCCAAGGGGGCGGTGTGGGTGGCGGGTTGTCGGGCCATGATTCTTTATCTGGCTGGTGGAGGGGATGGGTGAATCGATTTCAAAAAATAGTATGCCAGGAATTTGCCGGAATGTCATCAGCTGATCACGCAGCAGGGCCGGGAGCAAACTCTCTGGATTTTTACGCCAGTAGGGCGGTAAGACGGTCTGCCAGGCGCTCCGCCGAAAAGATCAGGGATTCCAGGTCGAGAAAATTCATAACCTGGCGATCGAAAAGAATCTTGACCTTGGCGGGAAATCCGTCTTCGGGTTCCTCCGCCCAATAGACCAGATATTGCGGAATCTTGGGCAGGACCGGGATGATGCAGCCGAGTGTGGCGGATGGCGTCGGGTGTGCTACGCCTCCTAACCGCTTGCACGCCGAACTGATAGTCTCGGCAGGAAGATGGGTGAAGAGTTCCGCCAATCTATTTTCGCAATAGGTGGCAAGGGTTCTTACCTTGGAGATCGAGTTGGGCAGAGTTTCCAGGCCGATCCAGTCCAAATTCGGATCTGCCCCGCCCTGGGAGTGGATATAATTGTAGATCAGAATCTGGTCTCGGGGGTCATCCGGGGTACGACCGTCCAGAATAATTCCCTGTCGGTTGAGGAGCACCTTCTGAGCTAGAAACGGGAACGATAGGGTTTGGTTGTCCTCGCCACAGAGAGTGGCGCCCAAGGGGGCGGCAATACGGGCAAAGTCCAGTGTGCTAATCTTGCACTTAAGGTGTTCAACAAGAGCGAGATCGCGTTGTCCATAAAGTTCCTCAAGCGCAACTCCTTGTGCTGACACAACATCCAGGCCGGTGGTGTCAAGATAAGGGCATTTTTTAAAGGTCTCGCCACTTTTGGCAACAGCTGCAGAAAAGGCAAGGCAGGTTGGGTAGCCGCATTGACCGCAATTGGTCTTTGGTGTTCGCTGGACAATCTTTAAGGGGGTCATACGATAGGCTATTGATGTTGTTTGTGGCAGGACTTGGTGAGGTCATTCATTTTTTTCGCATGCTCCTGGGCGGTGCGCATATCTCCCTTGCGGGCACAGGCCAAGACGTCCCGTAAGAGACTGAAGCAGGCAAGCCAGTCTTCATGCCAGGCCGACTCAGAGAAAACAGTGTAGTTTTCAAAGGCGCAAACAAGAGCTTTTTCTTCGGCAGGTGTGGGAGCCTGTTCCTGCTCCAGTTTTTTGGAAACGGTTTTCCAAAGAATGCTAATCTCTTTTTTTATTTTTTTCCCTTCAGGCGATCGCCCATTCAATTGTAATTCCCTGTCCTGCTTGGATTTACGGCTTTTATCCGGTGTCTGTATCTGGTCGGTTGTAAGGGGAACGTCCTTGTCAGAATCCCGGAGAGGCACCTGAAAAGAAAGGGTGCAATACGCGGTGTCGCCGGTGATCTTTTGCTTGGTTTTTATGAAAACAGGGTTTCCTATGGTGACGAGCCGACTGCCAACCCGGAGTTTTCCCTGGTCAAGATCGTTGGCAAGAGCCCTGAGGTCGGCGGCGATATTTTCAAGGGTGTTCTGGTCTTTGTGCTGGGCGGACATTGTCTCTCGCTCTTTAATAAAAGATTACCAGGGCAGTGATGTTGTCGCGGCCCCCTTGCTCATTGGCGGCGGTGACCAGGCTTTCGCTGGCATTGTCCGGGGTGGGGGCATTGAGGAGGATTTGTTCAATTCGGGTGTGGTCAACCATGTTCCATAGACCATCTGAACAAAGGAGGATCTTGCTTCCTGGTCGTAAAATGTCTTTATGGTATTCCGGACCCTCATGGGAGTTGAAGCCGATGGCTCTGGTTACCACATGGCGGGGAATCTGGATTTTGTTGTTATTGGCATCGGTTTTGTGGATATATGTCACAGAGGTATGATCGGTTGTGATCTGTCGCAGGCTGCCCTTTTCGGAGAGATAACAGCGGGCATCCCCGACGTGGCAGGTGTGGAGGTGGTTTTCATCAAGAAGGCAGGCAACCATGGTGCAGCCCATGCCCAGCATTGTCTCATCGGCGGCGGCTTTGGTCATTACGGCCTGATTGGCATGATTGAAGGCCGCCAGCATACTCTGGTGGATTTCATCGTCGTTGCCTCGTATTTCCCGGATTTTTTCTTCCGAGAGAAATTCAAGGAAGGATTCGATGGCCAGGCGGCTGGCGACCTCGCCTGCATTGTGGCCGCCCATGCCATCTGCCACCACGAAAAGACGTCGGTTGCGGAGGGAACAAAAGCTGTCTTCGTTGTGATCGCGGACCATTCCGGTGTCGGTGCGGCCATAAAAAGAAATACCCCTGGGCTTGCATTTGCATATTTTTTTAAAAAAACCGAACATCATGCAGGTTCCGTAGTTTTCCCGATTGGGGAAATTACTCAAAATTGAGTTGGTAGATTACCATCCAGAAAACAATCGCCCCATCTTTTCTCCCGGCAAGAAAGGTGTGGGGTTTTGGCCCGTTGGCCAGGCTGTATATGCCATCGCCTCTTCCGTCAAGAATAGCGAGGCATTCTCCGCTGCTACTGTCCCAAAGTTTGATGATGTCATCTTCGCAGCCGGAGATCAGCGTCTGGTTGTCCTGCAGATACAAGGCTGAAGAGATGGTTTCGTCGTGGGCCTTGATTGACTTGAGGCTGCGGCCGGTATTGTGTTCCCATACTTTTAAATGTCGGTCGGTGCCGGCCGAAACAAAGCGTTGGCCATCAGGCGAATTTGCCAGGGCGATAACCGGCATAGCATGGGCCTCAATAATTCTCGTGCATTCTTTTCCGTTGGAATCCCAGAAGCGGACAGAGCCGTCTTGGCTTCCGGTTACCAGATTTAAGCCGGTGGTGGTAAAAGTAATGGCGCGGACAGCGCCGCCTTCCTTGATCGAGGTGGTCATTTCCGGGCCGGTGCCAAGCTTGCGTATTTTCATGATTCCATCTGCCCCGCCAGAGGCAAGGTTGCGGCCATTTTCGTTGAAGGCCAAAGCATGCACCGGGCCGTTGTGAGCAATTTCGCTTGATTCCAGAGTGCCAGTTTTTGTGGAAAAAAGGCAGACAGTTCCATCCTGGGCGCCGACGGCGAGATATTTACCCATGGGGCATATAGCCAGCGCTGAAATGGCGCTGCCGCCTTTTCCTAAGACAATGCCCTGCTGCTGCGAGGCAGCGCCCAAGTCGTGAAGGGTTATTTTTCCGCCGGGACCGGCGGCAACAAATTTTCTCGTGTTTGGGATATGGGCAAGATGTGTTATCGGCCCTCCATCACCTTTCAGGGTCAGAAATCGCTGGACCCCAAGCACCTTTTTTTTTATTCCAACCCGCAGCAGCCTGTCGTAGACCATGTTGAATATTTTATCTTTTTTATAGCTACTGTTTTTCCAGGCAGTCATCAGGATGTCATGGCATGGGCCATAGCGTTTATTGTCCAGATGGTCGAGGATATTGCGTTGCACAGAGAGGTGGAGTTGCCCTTCTCGGAAAATTTCCAAGGAGTTTCTTGGGGTGCACAGGCGAAATTCTGGAAATTGCTGTTTTTTAAGCTCGATTTTGTCAGCCACCATGCTGCGTTTGACCGCAGCCTCCATGGCGGTGAGCCAGAGTGTCGTGGTGCCGCGTTTCTTGGCTGTTTCAATCTGCCGGATAATTTTTGCTGCTTTTGTTCCCGAGCGCCAATTAAGAAGAATCATATTGTAGACCGCTTCTGGAAGCATCTCGTTGATTTCAAGCGTTTTGTTAAGGCAGGCGGCAGCCTCTTTGCTTTCTCCGAGCTCAAAAAGGGAGACGGCTCTGTTGTTGAGACTGTCCGCTCGGAGATCGATATTGCTGAGTTCCGCATAGGGGCATGCGGTGTTAAAAGCGGCGGTGTAAGCTTCGTTCAGTGCCGCTCGCATCTCGGAAAAATTTTGATAGCGGTCGTCTGGATTGTAGGCAACGCTTTTGCGCAAAACATCTTTGAGCGCTGCAGGAAATTTGATATCCGGTGCCGCCGGAGTCGGGGTGGGTATTTTATGTTCTACAGCATTGTTGGTAAATGGCTTCTTGCCGCAAAGCATGACCCAGAGGCACAACCCGAAGGAGAAAATATCAGTCCGCAAGTCAACCGTGTGGGCGTTGCGCAGTTGTTCTGGGGAGGCGTAACCGATGGTTCCTCGAAAACCGATGGTTGCGTCCAGATCTGTTGAGTCAATATCGGGAATCATACCCTCGCCTTGTTCCTTGTCCCCAGGGGCAAGGAGGATGCCGAAATCGGTTATCTTCAGCAAGGAGTTTTTGGTGACCAGAATATTCTGGGGTTTGATGTCGCGATGGATAATGCCACGCTGGTGGGTAAATTCCATGCCGTGGCAGAATTGAATGGCAAGGGACAGGGCGGTGCGGAGATTTCTGCAACGACCGGCCTTGATCCAGTCGGAAAGGTTTCCTCCATCGATAAATTCAATGAAAAGGTGGGGGATATTGTTGAGGTTAAGAACATAAAAACAGGAGGCGACATTGGGATGCATGCCCATCCGGATCCAGCTATTTGCTTCCTTGAGTATTCGCTGCATGCCCTCACGGTCCGCGAGGACTTCTGGTCGGGGTGCTTTGATCGCGACCTTTATTTTCCAGCCAAGATGTTCAGAAATGTAAACATTTCCCATGGATCCAGACATAACCTGTTCGATATGATACCGGTTAAGAATGGTGTCTCCAGGTGCCCAGACAGGCACTTGCGGGATTTCAGGAGAGAGGGCGGGTTGCCGGGGCTTGGCGGAGGCCTTTCCCGTGATGCCGGGTGGGGCGCCTTTTTTCCATTTGTTTATTTGATCAAAAAGTTTGGAAAGCATCCGGGAGATTTAACTGAACCTGATTTTCACACTCTTGATCTGGATAATATCGCCTTTGCGTAAGAGGCGTTCTTCTTTGATGATGACGTCGTTGAGTTTGGTGTTCGCCCATGAGCGCTGGGGGACTATGTAATATTTGTTTTTCTTGCTCACCACGTAGCATTGGGTCTTGCTGACAAGCCAGCCTGGAATGATCATGTCGCAGGATGGATCTTTGCCAATTTTCACACTGCTCTTCCCGTCAAGGGAAAGCATGTTTGGCACGGTGTCACCTTCAATTAACGTGAGCTTATAAATCTCATTTGCGGAAGGTGGGGGCGCGGCTTGACTGGGCTGAGCAGCGACCGGTTGCCGGGGTGAATTGACAAAAACAGTTGCTTCGTCAATATCCATGGCGGTTGCGTAGGATGACGAAGCCTGCTGTTCGTCTGCCGCCGTCTGGATCATGCGGAATTTTCCGATAAAAACAACGTCTTTTTCCGTTATCGGCGTCTTTGATGCTATTTTTTTACCATTTACAGTGGTGCCGTTGGTGCTTTTTAAGTCAGCCAGATAATGGCGGCCATCGCGGAGCTCAAGAGATGAGTGGTGTCTGGATATGGCGGTATTGTCGATGACCACATCAGCATCAGGGCTGCGGCCAATAATGAGCTTGTTCCCTTCGTGGGTGGTGAATCGGGTGATAACCCGGTCATTGAGCATGATAGTCCAATCTGATTTGGTGTAATCCTCAAGATTGATCGTTCCGTCCTGCATCATCATCCTTTTC
>JBAZCG010000115.1:0-5923 GCA_041671085.1 Desulfurivibrionaceae bacterium
CTTGCCCTGGCCCTCCCTTCCGCCTCAAGCCGGGCGGTAATTTCCTTTTCAAGTTCCGTATTTTTCTGAACAAGGGAGGCGTTTGCCCGGACGATTTCCCGGTCCGCATCCTGAACCTTGGCAATGGTGATACCGGACAGGCCAATGACCAGAAAAACAAAGAGGGAACCACCGAGAAAAACTAGGCCGGTGACAATTTCCACTGGAAAAACAAGCTGCCTGATCTGAATAACGATAAAAAAGAGATATCCGGCAATAAAAAAAATGATCAGGCTGGTCAAGGCCTGCCATTTCCCCGCAAGGGAAAGGGGAACCTGTCGCCGAGTCTGCACGCAGAGACGCGCCGCGGCAATCAAAAAAATTATCCCCGGAATCACCAAGATAATGGACAGCAATTGACTCAGCGTCATAACTGTTTCCCGACAAGGCAAGGGGTTATTCTGGGATGGCCGTTTTTCTTAAAACCTACGCACCCAATCTGCAATCAGTGTACAGAGGGTAGACGTGAAAGTCAAAACCTCCGAACATCTCCGCTTTTCAGGCATGATGGCCAGCTACGGCGAACCATTGCTTTTCAGAATCATTTCGCCTAACATGGTAAGTATTCTTCATTTTTATTGGTGTAATTAACACCGCCGCCGACTTGATAAACGGCTCAGGAGAACAGCGCGAACATGCAACCGCAGCCACTGGTCATCGAATATCACTTTCGCCTACAGGACAACAGCGAAGAGCTGTTCATCATCCGCCTCGACCCCCAGACACTTGAAACCCTGCCCGACGCCAACGCAGAGAGCTTGCCGCACTGGACAGCACTCTCCTTCTCCCAATGCGCCAGTTGCCCATTAACGGAGGCATCCTCTCCCCATTGCCCGACTGCGGTCAACCTTGCCCCTATTGTTCAGCGGAGCGAAAAGCTTCTCTCCTTTGATCTGGTGGATCTTCAGGTGACAACCGCCGAACGGGTAAACCTCCAAAAAACCACGGCACAAAGAGCGCTCTGCTCCCTGATGGGGCTTGTCATCGCGACAAGCGGCTGCCCGCACACTGCTTTTTTAAAACCCATGGCCCGTTTTCATTTGCCGCTGGCCAACGAAGAAGAAACCATCTTCCGCGCCACGGCAACCTATATGCTTGCCCAATATTTTGTGAAAAACGGAGGAGGTCAGGCGGACTTCAACCTGGAAAAATTGACGAATCTGTACCGCACCATGCAGGAGGTCAATCTGGCCATGGCAAAAAGGGTGCGGTGCGCGTCAAAAACAGACTCGTCCGTCAATGCCATTGTACTACTCGACATGTACGCCAAGGCCCTGCCGTATGTGATCAAGCAGTCTCTCGAAGAACTCCGCTACCTGTTCGAACCGTTTTTGAAAACACTCGACCCTTCAGACAAATTCTCGTCTTCCTAGCGACGGCCCCCTCCCCCAAGCGCTCTGGCTCTGACAGCCGCAGACCTGCCCAAGTTGCCACCAGGATCAGCGCCCGCCACTTGGCCGTACAAAATTTGAGCCTTTGCCAGCTCCTCTGTTTTCTCATAGCTTTCGGCAAGAAAATAGGCGCTGCCCAGGGTGGGCATAAGCTTCATGCTTTTTTGCAGATGCTCCTTAGCCAAAACAGGATTGTTCTCTTGCAAATACAGGTAGCCAAGGCCAAAATGGCTTTCGTGATAATCCGCGTCCAGTTGCACTGCCTTGGTCAAACATTTCTTGGCTTCGTCCTGGCGGTTGTTTTGCAAATAGGCCATTCCAAGTGCGTTTTGCAGCAGACCCTGTCCCGGCGCTTTGTGCACCGCCTGTTCATATAGGGTGATGGCCCCGACCAAATCCTTAGCCTGCTCTTTTTCCCTGGCCTTGTCGTAATCATCGTAGGCCTCCCTGGTTTTCATTAACGGCGCCACCGCCCGTTTGAAATCTCCGGCCCCGGAGTCATACGCCTCAGTGTTCATGGCCCAACTGTATTTACTGTCGATGTAGTACTGATTATCCCGCATCCGTTCCTTGGAAAAGGGATGGGTACGAAACAGACCCTGAAGCCACAGGGATTCCCCTTCGCCATTTTTCTTAGCAAAAAATTCCTGCAACTCCACCGCGCCCTTGGGGCTGTACTGAGCCTTCACCATATAATCTATGCCCAACCGATCAGCCTCGCGCTCCTCTTCCCTGCTGTACGAGCTGTCCAGAATCGAACCCGCCACCTGCCCTGCCTGCCGGGCCAAGATGCCGTAAGAAGTTCCACTGCTCCCATAAGACAAAACCTGTAGGCCGATGTTGAGCAAGATACCGCGTTGCAGGTTCTGCACCGAATGCCGGGCCGTGACATGGCCAAGTTCATGCCCCAACACTGCGGCAAGCTGGGCCTCGTTTTCCAGAGCAACCAGCAGACCTCGGGTAATGGCAATATTACCGCCTGGCATGGCAAAGGCATTGGGGCTGGAGTCGTTGACAACCCTAAAGGCATAGGGCAAATTGGGCCGATGGCTGACCTTGACCAAGCGCATCCCCACCGCCGTGACGTACTCCTTAAGGAGCTGGTCATCGTACTCTCCCCGCATCCTTTGGATTGCTTCGGGAAAAGCCTTGTTGCCGAGGGAGACTTCCTCCTGTTCACTCATGCTGTAAAAAGCCAGCTCAGATTTGCCGGTAACTGGATTCACGGCGCAACTGGAAAGGAGAACTGCCAGCGCGGCCAACACAGAAAAGCAAAATAATGAACGAATACCCATGGCAAAAAACCTGTCAGATTGCTCTTGAAAAATGAGGCTGCGATCCCCGCCGACCTATTCCGTTCAGCAGTCACGCGCAAGATACACCTTGACTGCACTTCGAGACACAGTGAACAACAGCAATATCTTGAAAATAGCACAAAAAAAGGGTGGCCAAACGGCCACCCTCAGATACCAAAACAGTCTTGCTCTCGCGTTAGAAACGGCAGTCGAGCAAGAAGTAGAGATTGTCAAGCTCGGCAGTGGAATCGCCCGGGGTACCCATGTGCATCCCGCTCATCCCATGATCGTAGTCGATATGGGTGTAACCCATACGACCAAAGAGATTGTCGTTAAAGGGCTGGATGTAGTAGAGGTCATAAGCATCGCCACGGGTGGCCAACTTATTATACAGCTCGGCGCTGCCCCAGGTAAAGCTGAACCAGTGCTCGCTGCCGTGGTTGTATTCAAAGCCGACCTTGGGGTTGTTCCACGGCTTATAGGGGATGTTGTAGCGCAGTCCCGCGTGCACCGCCCAACCTGTATGATCATCGTTATTGGCGCCGGTATTCAACAAACCGACGGGACCAAACATGGTGTTCACCGTGTTGCCGCTAGGATCGGTCTTGTTGATCCCTGTGGAGACGAACAGATCAAAGCCGGAATCGATGAGGTTGTTGGCCTGAGCATGGACGCCATACATGGTCATGTCGCCGATATCAGCCTTCCCGGCTCCACCAAGAAAGGAACCATCGCCCACCAGATTCGAAGCCTGCAGAGCGCTCAACACCAGCAGACTGTCCCGCACCCCTGGGATCTCGGTTTCAAAAAACATCGCATAGATGTTGGTATCATCGTACATGCCGCCAGCATTGTCCATGTAACTAACCATGGTGTTGGTATCCTGATAGGCCTTGCCCCAAGCAAAACGGATGCCGGAATTTTTCCAGCCCAGATACCGCTCCAGACCAATGGTGGCGACCACACCGTCCGCCTCGCCGTCAAACAGAAGGGAGGGATAGGTGGACTGACGCAGACGGTTTTCCTTCAACTCGGAAGGCGGCCCCTCGGATGAGGGATGGCGGCCAAAAGTCAAGGCCAACGGGATGGGCAGACCCTCGGGAATCCAGTCCACATAAGCGCGGTCCAGCTTCAGACCACTGTCACCAGGGACATGGGCCGCGTTGGAGTCATTGGTAAACATGTTGCTGTCGCTGTTGGCGAAATTCTTGTAGGCAGTGACACGACCGGTGAACAAGAGATTTTTCTGAATCTCAGAATCCAGGTTCAAGCGGAACCGGTTTGTCCAGTGGTTGTCGTTATGCTCCACCGAGCCATCGCCGCCAAAATTCGGATCATTTTTCAGCTTGAAGAAATCCGCTCTGGTGCGCAACTCCGCGCCCAAGTTGATCCGGTCTTTCAATGTCTTGGTTTCAACCTTGTCCAGGGTGTCAAAGATGTTTTCCACATCCTTGGCCAGCTTGCTGCTCGGCATGGCGGCAGAAGCGGCCTTGCCGGAAGGGCTGTCGGTTTTCTCCATCTGGTCAACTCGTTTCTGCAAGGTGTCCAGACGTTGCAAAATCGCCTTATAGTCTTCGGTAGGAATGGATACAGTCTGGCCACCTGCTCCTGCGGCAGCACAGCTTGTCCAGGCCAGTAATGCACCTGCAGTCAATAAAATCTTTTTCACTTATTCTCCTCCTCCCAGTGAATATCTTTTTTCGCGAATGAATTATTTGGGAATAACCGCGGCTGCCGGTTGATCACTGTCGGCTGCGTGCGACACCAAATACTTCACCACCGCCTGCAGGTCTGCATCACTCATGCCCATATCAACTGGATGACGCCCCCGGGCAAAATATTTATCCCACACACTGCCGGCCTTGTCGGCAGGGTTCACGATAGCCGCCTTGCCTCCCTTTTTGTGACATGCGCCACAGCTCTGTAAAAAGAGCGCGTCCCCGCTGGCCGCCATAGCGATAGCAGGAAGCATCAGCGACATTGCTGTCAACATCGTTACGATTCGCTTCTGCACCAACTCACCTCCCTTTTTGAAATTTGATAACAGAAATTCTGTTTCTTGAAAGTTTATAACTGGTTACTAAAAAAAAAGTCAACCCTTCATCTGATTTTTTTATTTCCCCGCCTGCCGCCAAACCTTTATTGCTCTAGGATTTGGCCTTCATTTGTTCCGGATCAGCAAATTCTGGGCAGTTGTTCGCCCACCGGCATGTCGATAATCCGGTGAGCCCCGAGGGCCGTGCGCATGGCCACCAGCCCCGGGTTCTCCGCGACAACCTCACCAATAATCACGGCCTCCTGGCCCAGGTGATGACTCCGCATGGCGGCCACCACCTGGTCGGCAACCTCCGCCGGAACAACGGCCACCAGCTTACCCTCGTTGGCAACATACATTGGATCAATGCCCAGCACCTCGCAGGCGCCCCGCACCTCGGGCCGAACAGGAATGGCTGCCTCCTCTAGGAGAACGCCGACATGGGAAGATGCGGCAAACTCGTTGAGCGTGGTGGCGAGCCCCCCCCGGGTAGGATCGCGCATGGCATGTATATGGGGGGAGGCGAGCAGCATCTGTGCCACCAGACCATTCAAAGCCGCCGTATCACTTTGCACCCGGGAGGCAAAAGAGAGCCCTTCCCGACTTGTCAAAATCGCCATGCCGTGATCGGCAATGGTGCCGGAGAGGATGATCCTGTCCCCGATCTTAAGATTGGCGGCAGAGATGTTCACCCCATCCGGTACCCGGCCCACCCCGGTGGTCGTGATAAAGAGCTTGTCGCAACAGCCCCGGTTGACCACCTTGGTATCCCCGGTCACGATCTGCACCCCGGCGGTTCGCGCCGCCTTTTCCATGGAGAGCAAGACGCGATGCAGGGTTACAAGGGGCAGCCCCTCTTCGATGATAAAAGCCACGGCCAGATAGAGCGGCATGGCGCCGCTCATGCAGACATCGTTGACAGTCCCGTTGATTGCCAGATCGCCGATGTCGCCACCTGGAAAAAAAAGGGGGTCAACCACAAAGGAGTCGGTGGTCAGGGCCAAACGGCCTTGGGGAAAATCGACAACCGCCTGATCCTCCAGACGGTTCAGGGTTTCATTGCCGAAGCGCGGCAAAAAAAACCGGCTGACAAGCTCGGCGGAGAGACGCCCCCCGCTGCCGTGCGCCAATTGAATCGTCCCATATTCCATGATGGGCAGAGG
>JBAZCG010000116.1:0-5540 GCA_041671085.1 Desulfurivibrionaceae bacterium
GAGGTCAAGGCCGAGGTGTTGGAGCGTATTGAAAAAAGCCGTTTCGGAGGGGGCGAGTATATCTTTGCCGGACAGTGGGACGGGGTTTCCCTGGCCTACCCGACCAAGGGCCGCAACATGCTGGGGGTGACCGATGCCAACGGGGTTAAGGTTGTGGCGGAAGCCATCGCCCTGGCCCGGAAGGACGGAGGCTTTCTCATGTATGTGATGCCGAAACTGGGCGAGGAACGCAATTCGTTGAAACTCAGCTATGTGCGCGGTGTCAAGGGTTGGCAATGGTACGTGGGGTCCGGGGTGTATCTGGATGATCTCGAGGCTGCCAGCGCCGGGGCCAAGCGGGAGTTGCGGCGCGAGATTGCCATGATTGTCGGCGTGGCTCTGCTGTTGATGCTCGCTGTTTTTCTGGCCGGGTTGTTTGTCGTCCGTAAAATGGCGGGGCAAATCCAGCAGGCCTTTGCCGCTTTTGAAACATTTTTTGACAAAGCGGCGCGGGAAAAGGTGGAAATGCAGACCTCAGGCTTGCATTTTGAGGAATTCCGCTCCCTGGCCAAGGCGGCAAACCAGATGCTGGCCGAGCAACGGGCCATGGAAGAAGGGCTGCGCAAAAGCGAGAAAAAATATCGGATACTGATCGATACCACCGGCACCGGTTTTGTAAAGATAGATGGCGAGGGGAGGGTGTTGGACGCCAATCAGGAGTATGTGCGGATGACCGGGCACGGGGATCTGGCCGGGATTTTGGGCCGGAGGGTGACCGAGTGGACCGCGGAGCATGATTTGGCCAGAAACCGTGAGGCGGTGCAGGAATGCGCCAGGCTTGGCTTTATCCGCCACCTGCAGATCGATTATGTCGATGGTCAGGGGGAGCTTACCCCGGTGGAACTCAATGCCACTGTGGTGCAAGGCGCGGGGCAGCCGGAGATTCTCACCATCTGCCATGACGTCAGCCTGAGAAAACAGATGGAAGAGCAGTTGCGCCAAGCCCAGAAGATGGAGGCCATCGGCACCCTGGCCGGGGGAATCGCCCATGATTTCAATAATATTCTTGCCGCCATTCTCGGCTATGCCGAGATGGCCAAGCGCAGCCTTCCGGAACACGCAGGGGCCGCCGCCGCGGATATTCAGGAGGTTCTCCGGGCCGGATTGCGAGCCAGGGATCTGGTCAAGCAGATTCTGACCTTCAGCCGGAAAAGCGGGGAAGAGCGGGCGCCGATGTCGCCCAGGCCCATTGTCAAGGAGGCGCTCAAGTTTTTGCGGGCCTCGATTCCGGCAAGCGTTGAAATTCGCGAGGATATTGCGCCGGACTGTGGCGCCATCCTGGCCGATCCCACGAATATCCACCAGATCGTGGTGAACCTCTGCACCAACGCCTTCCATGCCATGGAGGCGGCAGGGGGGGTCCTGAGCGTGACCATGAAAAATGTGGAGCTGGATGCAGGCGAACTCGCCGGGGAAGGAGATTTGCAACCCGGGCCGTATGTGCTGTTCAGTGTCGGCGATACCGGGCCGGGGATGACGCCGGAGGTCCTCTCCCGCATCTTCGACCCGTATTTCACCACCAAGAGTGTGGGCAAGGGTTCGGGCATGGGATTGGCGGTGGTGCATGGCATAGTCAAAAATTATGGCGGCATGGTGCAGGTGGACAGCACTGTGGGCAGCGGCACGGTTTTTCGCGTCTATCTCCCCCGGATCGGCACGGAGGCGGCTGCGCCGGAAAGCGTGCAGGAATGGGCGCTTCCTTCTGGCGGTCAGGAGCGGATTCTTTTTGTCGATGACGAGACAAGTATTGCCGGGATGGGCAAGGCCATGCTTTCCGGCCTTGGCTACCAGGTGACGGCCAGAACCAATCCCCTTGAGGCGCTGGAAGAGTTTCGCCGCCAGCCTGGGGATTTCGATCTGTTGATCACCGATCAGACCATGCCCAAGATGTCCGGCGTGCAACTGGTTCAGGAAATCCATGCTATCCGTCCTGGCCTGCCGGTGATCCTCTGCACCGGGTACAGCGCGGCCATTGAGGAAGAATCGGCCATGGCGCAGGGCATCAATCATTTTCTCATGAAGCCCCTTACCATGCGGATGCTGGCCGAGACGGTGCGCAAGGCTTTGGGGCAGTGAAACGTGCAGAGTGAAAAATTAAAAGGGCGGAGCTGCCGGTAATGGCGAAAGAAAAGATAGCGTATGTCTGTAGCGCCTGCAACGGGGTGTTCAGCAAATGGGCCGGGCAGTGCGATGGCTGCGGCGCCTGGGATACCCTGGCCGAACAGCAGCCTTTGTCCGTGGCGGCGGGCCGGTTTCAGGGATATTCCGGCTCCCTGGCCCAGGTGCAAACCATGGCCCAGGTGGGCAAGGACGAGCTGGTCCGTTTTTCCACTGGCATGGGCGAGCTGGACCGGGTGCTGGGCGGTGGCTTGGTGCCGGGCTCGGTGGTGCTCATCGGCGGCGATCCGGGGGTGGGCAAGTCCACCGGGTTGCTCCAAGTTTGCTGCAACCTCAGTCTCACCCGCAAATGCCTCTACGTGACCGGCGAGGAGTCGCTCCAGCAGATCGCCATGCGGGCCCGGCGGCTGGGGTTGCCGGACCAGGCCCTGCTCCTGCTGGCGGAGACCAGGGTGGAGGATATCTGCGCCACCGCGCTGAAAGAACGGCCCGAGGTCATGGTGATCGACTCGATCCAGACCATGCAGGTGGCGGAGAGCCAGTCCGCGCCGGGCAGCGTCAGCCAAGTGCGGGAGTCCGCCGCGCTCCTTACCCAGTTCGCCAAGCAGACCGGGGTGGCCATCTTCCTGGTGGGTCATGTCACCAAGAGCGGCGATCTGGCCGGACCCAGGGTGCTGGAGCATATCATCGACGTGGTCTGCTACATCGAGGGCAGCGGCGATTCCCGTTTCCGGGTGATGCGGGCGGTGAAGAACCGCTACGGCGCGGTGAACGAGCTGGGGGTCTTTGCCATGACCGACAAGGGGCTGCGCGAGATCTCCAACCCCTCGGCCATTTTTTTGTCCCGCAACGCCGAAGCCATGCCCGGCAGCGTGGTCATGGCGATCTGGGAAGGCAGCCGCCCCTTGCTAGTGGAGATGCAGGCCCTGGTGGATGACAGCCACAGCGAGAATCCCCGCCGGGTCACGGTGGGGCTGGAGCAGAACCGGCTGGCCATGCTCCTGGCCGTGCTGCACCGGCACGGGTCCATCGCCACCTACGGCCAGGATGTGTTCATCAACGTGGCGGGGGGGGTGCGGGTGAGCGAAACCAGCGCCGATCTGCCCCTGCTCCTGGCGGTTTTCTCCAGCCTGAAAAACAAGCCCCTGCCCGTGGAACTGGTAACCTTCGGCGAGGTGGGCCTCTCCGGCGAGATCCGGCCCGTGCCCAGCGGCCAGGAGCGGTTGCGGGAGGCGGCCAAGCACGGCTTTACCAAGGCGATTGTCCCCCTGGCCAACGTGCCCAAGGGCGGAATCAAGGGCATGGAGATTGTCGGGGTGAAGAAGTTGGCCGAGGCTATCGAGGCAGTCCGCTAAACGTCCAGCAGCACCACATCTGCTTCGCAGTCTCGCTGCGCTCGCTTAGCTGTCATCGGCCTGCTCATGTGCAATAGCACACTTCGCAGACCTCTTCCGCGCATCTGCGGCACTGCTGAACGTTTACAACTTAGCGGGGGGGCATGTAACGAACGTATCAATTCCTCCGTTCGGGCTGAGCCTGTCGAAGCCCTTTCCGCACAAGGCCCTTCGACAGGGCTCTCCTGAGCAAAGTCGAAGGGCTCAGGGTGAACGGACATGGGCAGAGCGGTGCCGACACTTTTCTTGTCGCCTTGAAATCCTTCAAGCATTGACAGCCCATTTTTGAAATGGTACATAACTGACGGACTTGAGGGAGGAATGGCCGAGTGGTTTAAGGCGGCGGTCTTGAAAACCGTTGTGCGAAAGTACCGTGGGTTCGAATCCTACTTCCTCCGCCAACAAACAAGTAAATACGAAATGTGGAGAGCTGACCGAGTAGGCCGAAGGTGCTCGCCTGCTAAGCGAGTGTAGGATCAAAAGTTCTACCGAGGGTTCGAATCCCTCGCTCTCCGCCATTTTTTTTGCGGAGCAATCCGTTTGCGTAACAATAAAAAAAACCCGCGCCAGAAATGGTCGCGGGTTTTTTTGTGCCTTTTTTCTCGTATTTTTTCGGTGTTGTGGTTGATGATCAGGTTTGATAGGGTGATTCGTTTGGATCGTTCTAGGTGAAGTATACATCGAATTTGGGGGGGAACCTGAATCATGATTACACTGCCGTCTTTGATGATTGAACACGCGCATGCGGTTGGACGGATTCGACATCTTTTACGAAATGGAGAAAAAGTAGAGATCGTTGGCCAACGGGAAATAAGTATTTCACCAAGAATAAGTCAGCCGTTGTTCCAACTAAGCAATGGAGAGCAAATTGTTGTCACCACTCGAAGGAAAATTGTGCGCCCGGCTAATGTGGATGGTGTTCTCCAATCACTACCGGATGGCGGCTATCGATGGAGTAGTCACCGACTTATTGACGAATTTTTTGAAATTGCTAATCGTGATGGTTGGTCTTGTGTTGCCCAAAATATCGCTGCGTCTTGGATAGGACAGTTTTCTTTCCGAGCTGAGATTAAACAACCTGATGGGTCTGTTTTGTGCGGGCAGGAAGGCTTGCGTCCGCCTCAATTAGGGGCATTACATGCAATAGGCGCTCATTGGAGTCTTGACCATCAACCCGCCACTGTCGTTATGCCTACTGGGACGGGAAAGACGGAAACGATGTTGGCCACTCTCGCGGCATATGGCCGGACTCCTCTATTGGTTATAGTTCCATGGGATCTCCTTCGAACGCAAACAGCAGAGAAATTCTTCGCGTTTGGGCTTTTGCGAAAGCTGAAGGTGTTGCCCCCAGAAGTTTCTAATCCAATTGTCGGTGTTGTTACTAAGCGCCTGCGCAACACGGACGATTTGTCAATTCTTGACTCCTGTAATGTCATCATTGCCACAGCCAGTGCGATCGGTATCGGAACAGAAGACTCGTTGATCACCGAAATCGCAATGCGTTGCGGGGCTTTGATTTTGGATGAAGCACATCATGTGCCAGCAAAAAACTGGAGTCGGGTGAAGGACGCATTTAGTAGTGTGCATACTCTGCAATTTACTGCAACCCCATTCCGCCGGGATGGTCAAGTGGTGGACGGAAAAGTCATTTTTCATTATCCGTTGGGAGCCGCTCAGCGAGATGGATATTTCAAACCAATCCAATTTAAACCTGTTCATGAAGTGAGGGGTACGGTACGGGCTGATCAAGCCATTGCGGAAATGGCGGTGAAGTGTCTTCGCGACGATCTCGATGCGAATTTTGATCACTTGTTGATGGCGCGATGTGAGAGCATCGGGCATGCCGTAGCCGTGGAACAAATTTATCGTGCGATCGCTCCAGACCTTAACCCAGTATTAATACACTCCAAACAGGATGATGCGTCGGAATATGTAACTGCATTGCGATCCGGGCGAGCAAAGATTGCAATGCAGTTACATATTCCGACG
>JBAZCG010000117.1:0-5475 GCA_041671085.1 Desulfurivibrionaceae bacterium
GCCTGTATCTTCATTTTCCCTCCTAACTAGTTGCAAAAACGGCGTTAAAACGGATGGCCCAGCCAATCACTCCACCAAGTCAGTCTGGCACATTATCACCTCTGTGCCAACCCCGAAAAAGAACCATGACAACCCCATAAAAAAGCAAGAGCGACAACTATTGAAAAACTATAATTCCAGGGCAGTATTTTCCTGTGTTCGCGCCTCTCTCTCTCCCTCAACGCAGCGTCTCCGGCGCCAAAAGCATAATCAGCCCGAGCCCTATCAGAACAATCCCCCCCACCAGCTTGCCGTATTGCACATAGCCGCTGGCCATGGTTGCCCGCAGGGTGAAGGCGGCGAGGCTGAAGATCAAGAGATCATCCAGCATGAAGAAAAAATCATAGAGCAGAATATAACCATAATACTGCGGCACAGAGAGTTGCCGCATGGAGAGAGTGTGGGTGAAGATGGCAGGCAACCCGGCGGAGCAAACGAACTCTATAGCGTTTACCGTGAAGGCCAGGGTGATAACCCCCAGGAAGGAAGCGATGGAAAGCGGGGCTGCCACCAACCGCTCCATCCTGCCCATGGTACGCCTCTTGAGGTCGGGGCTACCGACCGCGCAAACCGGCGCCCCACGAGTCAACACAAATGCGCGCAAATCCATCGCGCCGATAACCAGAGCACCCGCGCCGATGGCCAGAGTAAGCGGCCGCAAGTAGCCGAGCAGAAGAAAGGCATTGAGCCAGGCGGTCATGAATAGAAAATAGAGCACCCCCGAGGCCAGGATAAAGGAGCCGACCAGGAGCCAGATCTTGCGCCGGTCCTGAAGGGTGACGAGCAGGGAAAGAAGATAGACCAGGGCCCACATGGCGCAGGGGTTGAAACCATCCGCCAGACCGAGGAGCACGGCCAGGGCCGGAAGGGAAAAATCGACAAGGCGGATTACCCCGAAAACCGGCAACGACACCGTCTCCGGACGCCAGACCTCCGGCCCGCCCTGCTGCGCGGCAGTGCTCCCCGATAACGACAATGCCGCGACCGGCGTTTGGCCGGCCTGCGCCACGCCATGAGCCACCGTGATCATCAGGCAGCACCAAACAACGACTAGAAAAAAACGTCCCGCCCCCCCCATAACAATCCTCCAGTTCAATAATTCCATTACCAGTATACCGCATCAGGAATCCCCGTTGGGGCAGAAAAAAAAATTGCTCTTGACGCTGGACTGCACCCAGGATAAAATGTACCAAATGGTCAGTTTGTTTTAACCGGGAGAGCGTATCGATGTCCACAACCAGCAAGGGCGAGAAAACCCGCGACCATATCCTGAAGGCGACCCGAAAGATCCTGGTGGCACAGGGCTTCCACAACACCAGCATCAGCGCGGTCATTGAGGCCACCGGAGTCAAAAAAGGCAACCTGTACTACCACTTTGCCAGCAAGGAGGAACTCGGGCTCGCAGTTCTCGAGGATGCCAAGGATGAATTCTTTTCTTTTCTGGCCAAGGCCCTTTCCGGCCGAAACCCCGTCGAAAAAGTCACCAACTCCTGCAAGGCGATCTGTGCGGAACAGGAGAAAAACAACTTTGTCGGGGGCTGCCTGTTCGGCAACACCGCTTTGGAGATGGCCGACAGCAACGAAAAATTCTCCGTGGTTATCCAGAAGGTTTTCAGTCGCTGGACCGGGCTACTGGCAGCACATCTCGCCGAGGCCAAGGCAGCTGGGCTGCTGCCTGCTACCACCCAGCCCCAGCTCCTGGCAAAAACTGTGGTGGCGACCCTGGAAGGCGGAATTATGATGTCCAGAGTCAGCAAAGACAAAGAAGACCTGAACGATTTACTTGCCGCTATCACCGGCTTGCTGGGACGGTGATTTCTCCCCAAACAAGACCACAGGAGGTCTGACATGAAACACACCCATCTCATCTTAGTTCTTCTAGCAGTAATTCTCCTCTCCCTCCAGGGCTGCGCAGGGAAATCTTCCCAACAGGCGCGCTTCCAAAACCTGGGCAACGGCATCTGCCAAGACACGGTCTCCGGTCGGATGTGGCAGATCGAAAAAAACAAGATGGTCACCAGCCTGAAGGATGCGGAACAGTACGTCCACGCTCTGAACCTGGGCGGTCACCGCGACTGGCGGTTGCCCAGCGTCGATGAACTCTACGACCTCAACTACCTCTTTGATCTGTTCCAGAATGGTGATTGCGCCTTGGATCGCAAGGGGAACTACTGGTCCGGCGAGAAAGACGGCGAAGGCAAGGCCGGAGCCTGGGAGATCTCCGACCAGTGCGATCCAGTCCGGCAGTATGCGCCGGGTAGCAAGGGATATGTCCGGGCAGTGCGACCATAAAAAGGTAAAAACATAAATTCTTTTGCTCCCTGAACGACGGAGATTGACAACTCGCTTAATATTATTGTAGAAATCTGAACGTGTAGCAACCTCTCACACAATCAGGTTCAGCCATGAGTTTCTACAAAACGAGTTCGAAAAATAGACGCGACAGAATTCTCCACACGGCCCTAAAGCTTTTTCACAGCAAGGGCTATTTCAAAACCTCCGTCCATGATATCCGTGAACAGGCGGATGTCAGCATCGGGCTTATCTATCGTTATTTCAAAAACAAAGAAGAAATAGCGCAAACGCTTTATCAGGAAATCTCTGAAGATATTTTTGCAAACATCGAAAAAATAATTGCCCAAAATGCCAATACGCATGACCGCTGTCGCGCAATCATGGGCTATTATTTCCAACTCACCGAAGATTTTCCAGAACTTGTTGATTTCATAATCTTTGCAAGACACAAAGAGATCATGCCCTCGGCTACAGCCATTTGTGCCGGAAAAGCACTGACACTGATCCGTGAGACCATCCAGGAAGGCATCAACAACGGAGAGATCAGACCCCTCGCTCTGGTGGTTGCCGGACCGAGTCTATTTGGCGGCATGACACGACTCATTCAACTCCGACTGATAGGCATGGTACAAGAACCGCTCCCCAGCCTGCTTGACGAAATCTGGGAATCAGCCTGGCGCGCGGTAAAGCCGTAAACATTTTTTTCACTCAAAACAAGAATGAATGTTCGTTTTATTCTTGAAATCTTTCACGACGCGTGTAATAACAAGCTACAATAATTCATAAGGAGCGGCACAGCCCCTCTGAAAACCTATAAAACCGGGGAGCTAGAGCAGAAAACAAGATCACCTGTCGTCTGGATTGTCTCAAACGCAACACAGGAGGTAGAAAAATGGAAAAAAAGATCGTAGTCATTGTTCTGATGGTGGCATCTCTGGCATTACTGTCTCATGCTCATGTTTTTGCCGGAGAGACGGTCTACCGGTTTGATCCGGCGACCCAGACCAGTCGTGCCATGGAGTTTAAAAACACCTTTGATGGGCATAAACTGTATAAAAGCAATTGCAAGAGTTGCCATTACAGAGGGAACGACAAAGGCGCCCAGTACATGAATGAGGATTCACGGACCATGCGGGGCTGGAACACCATATTTTTCAGGAAAAACGTGCGCTGCGCCAAGGACGGTTCGTGGGCCAAGCTTTCCGCCGAAGAATTGACATATGTGAATGATTACCTGTACAGCGCGGCCTATGACACCTGGGACCCCAGAACCGCCAGAAGCTGCGGCTGATAAGCCTTGGCTGCTCCCGGTCCGGGGGCGATAACAATCAGATCCTGGTGAAATTCCAGCTCAGCGGATGGCCGTCTTTATATGGAAGATCCTAGGGGCGGAGTCAAAAACCAGAGGCAGAAAATAGCGGTCTCCTTCCCACATCAGCAGGAGATTCAGTTGATCAACGGGGTGCCAGGCGAGCGCCCCTTCTTCATTTTCAGAGAAAGGTGTGCCGCGAAATCAGTCGACCCGGAAGACAAAGCCCAGCCAGGACTCCCCCCACCCGGAGACCGGGAAAAACGGCATCCATGATACCCCGACAAACCCCTAGTTTCTGAACGGTCGCTCCTTGACGGCACCGCCAGCCGCCAGACCGGCGACAACAAGCTGGTCCTTGACCGGGCCTTCATTAACTGGAACAACATCGGCGGCTCGCCGGCATGGTTCTCCTTCGGTCGCAGGCCCACCACCGATGGCCCGCCCAACCATCTCCGCATTGAACAACGAAAAACGGATGGTCACTCCGGTTGCTTACATGGATTACCCGCTTGAGACGGGGTTTCTCTGGGCTATGCCTATAACAATCTGGGAGGACTGACTGATGCCCCCGGTCGAATCCGCCAACTCCGACTGATAAGCATGGTCCAGAAACCGCTCCCTCTCCTGCTTGACGAAATCTGGGAATAAGCTTGGCACGCACTAAAAGCCGCAAACATTTTTTTCACCCCAAATAAGAATGAATGTTCATTTTGCTCTTGAAATCTTTCACCGCCCGTGTAATAACAAACTGCAATAATTCGTAAGGAGCCAAGGGCCAACAGAAAACCCCTGAAATGGGATGTTAGAATAAAATAAAGAGATGAATGTTCATTTTTTTATTGAATAGTTTCATTGTCTATTGGCGCGGGATCATCACCACAATCAACAAAAAAGGAGAAGGAAGATGGTTAAAAAAATTTCAACCCTTGCCCTGGCGACAATTCTCGCCATCCCAGTTGCAGCAAGCGCTGGGGCTGGCAGCATAAGCAACGCCGAACTTGACACAAAGATAGAGAAGCTGACCCGTGAATTTCAAAAACAGATCTCAGACCTTCGCGCTCAGGTGGGAGAACAAAAAGCAACTATAACCACATTCGAAGAAAAATCTGACAAATGGGACTTGGCCTCGCGCTTTCAATGGTCCGGCGATATGCGGAACAGGGTGGATTTTCACACTGCGGACACCGTAGCCTTTTATAGCGCCAACAATGTGGCTAGAGGTATCTATGATGTATTGGATGCCAGTAATGGTATGGGTATTATGCTCGGTTCCTTTGGCATGAACCCCGCCGTTGCCACGATAACGCAGTTGCAGACAGGCCTGGGAACTTTTTATCCCACTCCGGCGGCTTTTATCGCCGCTCCGACACTGCCATATAACGCTACGACAAACCCCTTAGGCATAGCAGGGGGGCCGGCCGCCAACACAGGACTCACTCCGAAACGGATGACGGATCTGGCTGCAATTTTTTACAATCCAACGGTTGGTACTATGCTGGGTGGTATGGGAGCCTCAACCATCAGCACCCTATTCCCTTATTTTGCTAATCCACAAGCGCTTGCCGGGTTCATGAAAAATATAGACCCCGCCAACCGTGCCGCCATTTTCGCCTCCATGTATGGGGCGAGCGGCGCCGGTTATCTCCCAACCCCTGCCGCAACCTATGACAACGACACCCTGTACACTACCCGGTTGCGCTTGAACCTGCGAGCCAAGGCCACCGAGGATGTCGAAGTCAAGGCCCGGATCGTGGGCTACAAGGCCTGGGGCAGCCAGGACTCCCCCACCCCGGAAACGGATCTGAACGGCATCCATGATACCGATAACC
>JBAZCG010000118.1:0-5162 GCA_041671085.1 Desulfurivibrionaceae bacterium
ATCTGGCCGCGGCCTACTGTGACGAGCTGATCTTTATGCAGGGTGGCAAGGTGGCGGCCTGCGGCCCCACGGACACGGTGCTGGACCCGCCCATGATCAAAAAAGTGTTTGGGGTGGAGAGCAGGGTGGCGTTTGACGAGTTCAGCAAGACCCAACAGATATCCTTTCGCTACTGGAGTTAAGATCAATGGTATCGCAACGAATCGTCACACCGGTGAAAACCGGTGTCCAGCCTTTCCGTCCTTCCTCAAAAACACTGGATCGGAGTCTCGGCTGCGCCTCGCTTACCTCCGGCTTTCGCCGAAATAACGGAATCTCTCAATGTTGGGCTTTTTGCGAGCGCACCCATATCGCCTCTCAAGCAACCAGGTGTCTGCTCCTTTTTGTTTTTACCTTGTTGGCCGGTTTCAGCCCGCATGCCTTAGCTGGCGCTGCTCCTGCCACTTTTCAGGACAGCGAGGGGAAAACGATCACGGTGGTCCGTCCCTATACTCGAATCATCTCGCTCTACCCGGCCCATACCGAGAATTTGGTCAGTCTGGGCCTAGGCGTCGAGATCATCGGCATTGAAGGCGCGGATGACGATCAGCCGCAGCTTAGGGACAAGAAGCATTTCAGTTACCATGAAGACCCGGAGAAAATCATTGGTGCCCGACCCGACCTTGTTCTGATCCGGCCCATGATCGAACGCTCCGCGCCGCAGTTAGTGGCCACCCTGCGCCAGGCAGGCATTACCGTGGTCTCGCTCCAGCCCAACACGGTGGCGGAGATTTTTGATTATTGGCGCGCCCTTGGGATGCTCTCCGGCAGAACGCGACAGGCCGAGGAGATGGTCGCCAGTTTTCAGGCGGAACTTGCGGCAATCCGTAAAATCGTCACCAAGGTGCCAGAGAAAGCCAGGACCAAGGTTTATTTCGAGGCGATCCACACCAAGATGAAGACCTTTGCCCAGGAAAGTATTGCCATGTATGTGCTGGAGCAGGCCGGCGGCGTCAATGTGGCTGCGGATGCCAGTCAGGTTCGGGAAACCAATATCGCTGCCTACGGCAAGGAGCGTATCCTGGCCAAGTCTGGGGAAATTGAAGTGTTCCTCGCACAAAAGGGGCGGATGAATCCGGTGAGTGTTGAGGCAATTGTGCAGGAGCCGGGATTTCAGGCGATCAAGGCGGTGCGGACCAACCGGGTTTTTCTGGTGGATGAACGTTTGGTTTCGCGGCCAACACTGCGGATTATCGAAGGAATTAAGACCATCGCTGCCTTGCTCTACCCGGAACTTTTCCCTGGCGGACCGCGAAAAAAGGTGAGTGCCAATGGCCGGTGATCGTCGCTCCGCCATCCTGATTGCCGGCACCAGCAGCGGCTCTGGTAAGACCACCATCACCCTGGGATTGCTTGCCGCCCTGCGCAATATGGGTCTGGCGGTTCAGCCCTTCAAGTGCGGGCCGGATTTTATTGATCCCGGCCTGCACCAGTTGGCCTGCGGCCGGGTTTCCCGGAATCTGGACCTCTGGATGATGGGCGAGGCAAAAGTGCGGGAAACCTTCGCCGCAATAGATGCTGAAGGGGCGGATATCTCGGTGATCGAAGGGGTCATGGGCATGTTCGACGGCCAGACCTCTTCCAGTGCGGCCCTGGCCAAGGGGCTGGGTGTGCCGATCGTGCTGATCCTTGATGTGCGTTCCGCAGCGGAAAGCGTGGCTGCAGTGCTCAAGGGCTTTGAAACATTGATGCCCGAGGTAGCGCCGGTGGCGGTGATCCTGAACCGGGTTGCCAGCCCGCGGCATCTGGAGCTGGTGAGCGGGGCTATCCGTGAGCATTGCCGGGCCGAGATCCTGGGACATCTGCCCCAGTCCCTTGATTTTACCATGCCCGCCCGGCATCTGGGCCTGTTTACCGGGGAGGAGCAGCCCATCAGCCCCGAGGCGCTGGAGAATTTGGCGGCAACAATTCAGGCCCAGGTCAACCTGGAGCGGTTGCTGGAGTTGGCCGCCGGTGTCGCCGTGCCGCCGGCGGACGATGTCCCGGATCGGAAAGAGAGTGTGCCGGTGCAGGCCCGGATCGGGGTGGCCAGGGACAGGGCCTTTTGCTTTTACTACGAGGATAATTTTGATCTCTTGCGGGCCGCCGGGGCAGAGCTGGTTTTTTTTAGCCCCCTGGAAGAGCGGTGTTTGCCGGAGGGGTTGGACGGCCTCTATCTGGGCGGTGGCTACCCCGAACTCTACGCGAGTCAGCTTTCCGGCAACCAAGGTATGCTGCTGGCGGTGCGGGACTTTGCGGAATCCGGCAGGCCGCTCTACGCCGAGTGCGGTGGATTCATGTACCTGACTGAAGGCATTGCTGGAGATGATGTTGGGATGCTGCCCATGGTCGGGGTGTTTCCGGTGATGGCCCGGATGCAGAAAAAGCGGGCCAGCCTGGGCTACCGGGAGGTGCGCCTTGAAGAGGGTTGTTTCTTCGGCCCAGCCGGCACCGTGCTGCGGGGCCATGAGTTTCATTATTCGGTGATCGGGGAGATGCCCGCCCATATTGCACGAATCTATGCCGTGAACAGCAGTGTTAACGGCAACGAGAGCCGCGAAGGGTATCGTTACAAAAATGTACTGGGCGGATATCTGCACCTCCACTTTGGGTTTAACCCACAGATGGCGGTGGAATTTGTCCGGGCCTGTCGGCCTGCCGGTAAGTTGGGAGAGAAAAAATGAACACCACCATCATGCAGATACGACCGGAAGCAATCGAGGCGGAAAGCTTCCGCATTATTGCCGAGGAGCTTGGCCCCACTGATTTTGACGCCAGAACCTTCAAGGTGGTGCAACGGGTGATCCACGCCACCGGGGATTTCTCCTTTGCCGAGAGTCTGGTCTTTCATCCCCAGGCCATTGACGCCGGGATTGCGGCGATTCGGGCGGGCCGGAACATCCTCACCGATGTCAACATGGGCGCGGCCGGAGTGAGCAAGGGGCTGCTTGCGGCTTGGAGTGGCAAGGTGATCTGCAAGGTGGCTGACCCGGAAGTGGCGCAGATCGCCAAAGAGCGCGGTCTCACCCGATCCGAGGTGGCCATTGAGAAAGGACTACAGGAAAACATCGGCATCGTCTCGGTGGGCAACGCGCCTACAGCCCTGCTCAAGGTCATGGCCTGCTGGGATGCTCTTGCGCCGGAGCTTCGTCCCGGCCTGCTGGTCGGAGCGCCCGTTGGCTTTGTCAATGCCGCCGAATCCAAGGAGCTGTTGAGCGGGAAGGCATATCCATTCATCACCTGTCGGGGCAGAAAGGGTGGGACACCGGTGGCCGTGGCCATTGTCAATGCGCTCATCCGCCTGGCTGGGGAGGAGTAGAAACCCATGGCGCGCAGGTTGCGAAGCGGATATACCACCGGTGCTTGCGCTGCCGCGGCGGCCAAGGCGGCGGTGCAGCTGCTTGTGGGGCACCCCCCCAGGCCAGAAACGGTGGAGATTCCCTTCCCTGATGGTAGCCGCCATGGCTTTGCGGTGCATCAATGCGAAGTAAAGTCCGGCCAGGCCTGGGCCTCGGTGATCAAAGATGCCGGGGATGATCCTGATGTGACCAACGGCGCGGAGATCGTGGCCAGAGTTTCTTTTTTGCCGGAAGAGGCCGACTGTAAAGGTTCCCTCCCCCCTGGCGGGGGAGGGTTAGGGAGAGGGGGAAACAGCGATGAGCCAGGCAGGTTGCCATTTCACCCACCCCCCAGCCCCCTCCCGTCAGCAGTGACAACGGCGAGGGAGGGGGAGCCAATTTGTGTCCGACTCGAACAGACAAACATCTTCCTCTGCGGCGGCGCAGGGATTGGCCGGGTAACAAAGCCGGGCCTCGCGGTCAAGCCCGGAGAACCGGCGATCAACCCGGTGCCGCGCCGGATGATTCTGGCTGCGGTTTTGGAAGCCTTGGACGCAGAGGCGGGCAAGCCCTTACAGGTGGAGATTTCCGTGCCCAGGGGCGAGGAACTGGCTGAGAAGACATTGAATAAACGACTGGGCATCGTGGGCGGGCTTTCGATCCTCGGCACCACCGGCATTGTCCACCCGGTGTCCGCCGAAGCATGGACCGCCACGATCGAGGCATCCCTGTCCGTGGCAAAAGAGGCCGGGCTTACGGAGGTGGTGCTTTCCACCGGCCGCACCTCGGAAAAGGGGGTGCAGACCATGCTTTCCTTGCCGGAGGAGGCCTATGCCATGATGGGAGATTACCTTGAGTTTTCCCTGCTGGCTGCGGCCCGGCGCGGCTTTACCACCATCCATCTGGCCGGAATGTGGGCCAAGATCATGAAGGCGGCCTTGCAAATCCCACAGACCCATGTCCGACACGGCGCCTTGGAGGTTGCGGATGGCCTGGCCCTTCTCGCAAGACTGGGGGCGGGTTCGACCTTGCTGGATAGTCTCAAGGAGGTCAATACCGCACGGGAGATCCATGAACGGCTGCGGGAACAATGCCGGGACGATTTGATCCTGGCGGTCTGCGAAACAGCGCGGCAATATGCCCAAAAGGTTGCCGGTCTGCCGGTGCGGGTCTATCTGGTGAACAACCATACCCAGGTGGAGCTGCATGTTTAGCTTGATTCTAATCGGCGTTGGCTGTCAGGGACTCACGGCGCAACAGACCGAGATGCTGGCCCGTTGCGGGCTCATCATCGGAGACTCTCGCCATCTTCCACTGGTGAAGGGAATGGCGGCGGAGCAACTCCTCATCTCCCCCCTGGCACCTGTCTTGTTCAGTATCCGGCAGGCACTGGCCATCGGGGATGTTGGGGTGTTGGCCAGCGGCGACCCCCTGTTCTTTGGGATCGGTCGCATGCTTCGCAAGGAATTCGGGGCGGAGCAACTGGTGGTTCTCCCTGCGCTCTCCACCATGCAGGAGGCTTGCGCCCGGTTTAAATTGCCATGGGACGACATGAAGATTGTCAGTCTTCACGGCCGGAAAGCCTTGCATGCCCCCGGCCTGCTGCTTGATAGTGAAAAAACCTTTGTCTTCACCGACCGGTACAACACACCTGCCACTCTGACCCAACAGCTTATCGATTATTTGGAGCTGATTGGAGACGAGGTCCTGCTGGCCCAGTGTTGGGTGCATGTGGCGGAAAATCTGGGAGCAACGGATGAGCGTCTTTTCTCCGGAACCCTTGCCGAGGCGGCGAGGCAGGATTTT
>JBAZCG010000119.1:0-4987 GCA_041671085.1 Desulfurivibrionaceae bacterium
CAAGAAAATCGCCGGTTTCACAGATCGGCCCCACCACGTCGGCCACTGCCTGCTCCCGGCCGGACCGCTCCACGGCCTGAATGAGATGAAAGGCATCGTAGAGGCTGGGCCGGGCCAGGTCGTTCATCCCGGCATCGACGATGATGAATTTTTTGAGCCCTTCCTTGGTGTACAGCACCTTGGTCACCAGCGCTCCGGCGTTGCCCACCAGTACGCGGCCCGGTTCGAGAACCAGGGTGCAGTCCAAGCCACCCAACTCCTGCTTGATGGCCTGGGCATACTCGGATGGCAAGGGCGGCTCCTCCGTGTTGTAGCGGATGCCAAGCCCCCCGCCCAGGTCGAGATGGGTGATCCTGATTCCCTGTTCGGCCAGTTGGGCGATGAAGCCTTTCACCTTGGTCAGGGATTCGACAAAGGGTGCGACCTGGGTGAGCTGCGAGCCGATATGGCAGCTTACTCCCTTAATCGCGATGTTGGGCAGCTTGCTGGCCGCGAGATACACCCGCAACGCGTCACCGATGGGGATGCCGAACTTATTCTTGGCCAGCCCGGTGGAGATATAGGCATGGGTCTTGGGGTCCACATCCGGGTTTACCCGGAAGGAGACCGGGGCCTTGAGCCCCATCCCCGCCGCCACCGTCTGGATCACGGCCAGTTCCTGCTCGGATTCCACATTGAGCATGAGGATGCCCGACTCCAGGGCAAAGCGAATTTCGTCCGCAGTCTTGCCCACCCCCGAATAGACGATCTTCTGGGGATCAACCCCGGCGGTGCGGGCCCGGAACAGCTCGCCGCCGGAAACGATGTCCGCACCGCCGCCAAGGGACGCGAAAAGGCGGAGAATGGCGATGTTGGCGCAGGACTTGGCGGCAAAGCAGGTAATATGGGGAATCTCTGCAAAGGCCTGGTCAAAGGCGGTAAAATGCCGGGTCAGGGTGGCGGCGCTGTACAGATAGAACGGGGTGCCCACCGCCTCTGCCACTCTTGGCACAGCAACATTCTCGCAATACAGGGTGTCGTTTTTGTACTGAAAATCATGCATGGTTCGCTATCTCAATTCTTCATTCTTCGCTATACGTGGCTTCCATGGAAGACGTGCTTTCGTTGGCCGGCTTGGCCTGATCAAAGGCGGTGACCGAGTAATACCAAACGCCCCTGCCTTTGGGCGGTTTCACATCCAGGAAAGAAAGTCCTGCCCCGCCAACCTCGCCGATGCGTTCCGGGGTTGGGTTTTGGGCCGAGCGGCGGTAGATGCGAAAACCTGCCAAATCCGGCTCGGCAACCGTTTCCCAAATAATCTTGACCCCGGTGCCGGTGGCTACGGCTCGTACCTTATGGGGCGGGGCCGGAGGCGTGGAGTCGTGCGGAGTAGCGCTTATTGTTGGGCTTGCCATGCCAGCCGCCACGGTTCCCGAATGCAGCCGCATGGCTCGCACCTTGTACAAGTAAGCCTTGCCATTTCGCAGCCCCTTGTCCGTATAGACCAACCCCTCAATCGCTTCGCCGGGCATCTCGGCAAACGTCTCGCCGCCGTCGGTCGAGCGGGAGAGCTGATAGCGGATGGGATCGGAAACCGGCGTCCCGTCGAGTAACCCTGTTGGCGCTTGCCAGCGCAGGGTAAGGGTTTTGTCTCCTGGCTCAATCCTGACGTTCACTGGGGGCAGAAGAGGGGTATCCCAGACCACCGAAACAGTGTTCGAATCATCGCTGCTGACAAACCAACCCGCCTTGCTACGAACCCGATACACATAGCGATGATCGGGGCGCAACAGGGTCTCCTCGTAAAAAACCGTACCCCTGTCGCTGCTTTCCGCCATGATCTCTATGGGAGGGCCAAAGGGAATGGGACAGTCAGGACAATAGTCCTTGACGGGGATAACGGCCCGAAAGAGTTCAAATTTTTCAATACGGTACGGCAGTCGGTCGCCCTGTACGGTTGACCGGGGATAGGACCAACTGAGCGTCACCCCTTTTTCATCAAGATTATAGCTCAGATCTGTGATGGACGCCGGCAGCACGGTATCGGGCAGCACGGGCCGGGTCTTCTTACCGCAGCCAACCAACCCTATGAACAGGCCCATGGCCAGAAGCACGGCCACGGTTCTCGTGGCGACAAATTTCATCGGCTAAGACCCAGAGCTTCTTCTGCCCGCCCGAGGGCCTGAACCACCACCGAGCCTGCGGTGCCGCCCAAGGAAACCCGGCTGTTCACCGAGCCTGCAATGGAGAGCACACCAAAGACATCGTTCTCGATAGCCTCGGAAAAGCCCTTGAGTTCCGCCAGACTGAGTTCGGTGAGCTCCTTGCCCTGGCTGACGCAAAAGGCCACGGTGCGCCCGACAATGGCATGGGCCTGACGGAAAGGGATATTTTTCAGCACCAGATAGTCAGCCAGATCGGTGGCGGTCATGTAGCCTCCCCCCAGCCCTGCGGCCAGGCGCGCTTCGTTGAAGGTCAGGTTGGCCAAGAGCTGGGCCATGATCGCCACCGACTGGGAGACCGTGTCCACCGTGTCGAACAGCGGCTCCTTGTCTTCCTGGAGATCGCGGTTATAGGTCATGGGCAACCCTTTAAGCAGCATCAGCAAGGACATGAGGTTGCCCACCACCCGACCGCTCTTACCCCGGATCAACTCTGGAATATCCGGGTTTTTCTTCTGAGGCATGATGCTGCTGCCGGTGCAGAAGCTGTCGGCCAGGGTCACGAAGGAGAATTCTTCGGTGGTCCACAGCACCAGCTCTTCGGACAACCTGCTCAGGTGGATCTGGACTAGGCTGGCCGCCCCCATGAACTCGATGATATGATCCCGGTCCCCCACCGTATCCATGCTGTTGGCGGTAATGGCCGGAAAATCAAGCTCCCGGGCGACAAACTCGCGGTCGATGGGCAGGCCGGTTCCGGCCAGCGCAGCAGCGCCCAGAGGCATGACATTGATCCGTTTTAGGGCGTCGGTGAGGCGTTCCCGGTCGCGGCCGAACATCTCGTAATAGGCCAGGAGATGGTGGGCCACCAGGACCGGCTGCGCCCGTTGCAGATGGGTGTAGCCCGGCATCACCGCATGCTGGTATTTCCGGGCCAGCACGACACAGGCCTTTTGCAGCTCGGTGAGCAGTTCGATCAGGCGGCGGCATTCTTCCCGCAAATAGAGACGCACATCCAGCGCCACCTGGTCGTTGCGGCTCCGGGCCGTATGCAGCTTTTCCCCGGCCGGGCCGATCTTTTCCACCAGAGCCTTTTCGATATTCATGTGAATATCTTCAAACTCCGGCCTGAAGACAAACTCCCCTGCTTCGATCTCCTGCTCTATCCGGTCAAGGCCCTGGACAATGAGCGCACCCTCTGCCTCGGAGATCAGCCCCTGCCTGGCAAGCATCTTGGCATGGGCCCGGCTTCCGGCGATATCGTGGCGAAAGAGGCGGGCATCATAATGGATGGAGGCGGTAAAGGCCTCCACCGAGGCTGCGGTTTTTTCCGCGAACCTGCCACCCCACATTGCCGGGTTATGGGTGTTTCCTGCCGAAGACATAAGCGGTGCCTGGGTTAATTTTTAGCTCTGGAAGATAACTGTTCAGCAGTGCCCCAGATGCTAGGAAGAGGCCTGCGCCGTGTGCTATTGCACATGAGCAGACCGATGACAACGCAGCTGGGCTGCTGCTGGGCAGTTATCTCTTCTTTTCCACCAGGGCCTGGATGGTCAGGCGCAGGGCGTTTAAGCGGATAAAACCGCCGGCATCCGATTGGGTATAGACCTGGTCTTCCTCAAAGGTGGCAAAGCTTTCCTGATACAGCGACTGGTCGGATTTGCGGCCCACCGGGATGCAGTTGCCCTTGATCAGCTTGAGCCGGACCACGCCGTTCACCGTTTCCTGCGCATTGTCCATGGTCTTTTGCAGGAGCTTCATCTCCGGCGAGAACCAGAAGCCGTTGTAGATGAGTTCGGCATAGCGGGGGATCAGGCTGTCGCGGATCTTCATGACCTCGCGGTCCAGGGTGATGGTCTCCAGATCGCGATGCGCCGCGCGCAATATGGTGCCGCCCGGGGTTTCGTACACCCCGCGGGATTTCATGCCCACGAAGCGGTTCTCCACCATGTCCAAGCGACCGATGCCATTGGCGCCGCCCAGGGCGTTGAGCCGGGCCAGCATGGCTGCGGGGCTGAGCCTTTCGCCGTTGATGGCCACCGGGTTGCCGCCTGCAAATTCCATTTCGATATAGGTCGGCACATCCGGGGCCTTTTCCGGGGAGACGGAAAGCTTGAACATGCTCTCCTCCGGCTCGTTCCACGGATTTTCCAGGATGCCGCCTTCAAAGCTGATGTGCAGAAGATTCTCGTCGGAGCTGTAGGGCTTCTCCTTGGTCACCGGCACGGGGATGGCGTGCTTTGCCGCATAGGCCATGAGCTTGGTCCGGGAGTTGAGGTCCCAGATCCGCCAGGGGGCGATGATGGTCAGCCTGGGGTTGAGGGCCAGATAGGTCAGCTCGAAGCGGACCTGGTCGTTGCCCTTGCCGGTGGCGCCGTGACTTACGGCATCCGCCCCTTCCGCTTCGGCGATCCGCACCTGTTCCCGGGCGATGACCGGCCGGGCCAGGGAGGTGCCCAGCAGGTAGGAGCCCTCATAGATGGCATTGGCCCGAAAGGCCGGGAAGACATAGTCGCGGACAAACTCCTCGCGCAGGTCGGAGATGATCACCTTTTCGGCGCCGGTGGCCATGCCCTTGGCCCGGACCTTGTCCCAGTCTTCTTCCTGGCCCACATCGGCGGCAAAGGCTACGACCGGAACCTGATACTCTTCCCGCAGCCATTTGAGGATGACCGAGGTGTCCAGCCCGCCGGAATAGGCGAGAACGATCTTGTTTATATTGTCAGCCATTGGCCGTGTTCTCCCAGAGTGCAGTAATGTTCGTTTTTGACCTGTTCTCAGGCCAGATGCATAGCCAGAATGGCCTTGTGGATATGGAGCTTGTTCTCCGCCTGATCAAAGGCCAC
>JBAZCG010000120.1:0-4838 GCA_041671085.1 Desulfurivibrionaceae bacterium
CTTCGGGGTGTCCAATGCTCTTCTGACTCCAAAGTTTAAGGAGTGGGCATGGGAAGGTACTGCCGAGAAAAGCGGTGTGCTCGGTCAGTGGATCTACATGCCGGATACCTTTTTGGGATACGGCGGCACCCTGGCCGTGATTGCTTTATCCATGTGCCTCTGGTACCTCATTGTCAGCTGGAACGAGGATACCGGCAAGCTGATGGTGGAGATGTAAGATTCCATCATGCCGCTGGTCGGCATGGATTACAAAAAATCGCATTTCCCAGGCACTCCGGGGGATGCGATTTTTTTTGGCCCACATTCCGCGGCCTGGTAAGGGTCAGCGGTTATTTCCCTTGACAGCGCTTCGCCTGTCGTCCTAGCATTGTTGTAGACCTCATGTCGAGGCGCACCAGTTTTTCATATGTCGGCGCAGGGTGTTTCTATGGTCGAAGCGGTTTCCGGGCTGCACCAACATGTCTCCATTTCTTTGGGGCAGCTGCTACAACACGACGAGATCGTCGCCATTGTTGATGATGACGCAGCAATCCGGGAGCCGCTCAGATTCTATTTTGAAGAGCACGGTCTGCCCGTAGCGGAATGCGCCTCGGCGACAGAGCTTATGCAGGTGATGGCCTCTCGGAAGGTGGCCCTAGTCCTTCTTGATATCGGTCTCCCGGATACCGATGGCCTTTCTCTTCTGCCCCAGATCGTAAATCAATATCCCGATGCTGCCGTGGTCATGCTCACCGGCATCGCCGATCTGCGAGTGGCCTTGGACTGCATGCGCAAGGGCGCCACGGACTATCTGTCCAAGCCGGTGCAGTTTGAAGAGATATTTCATGTGGCTCGCAAGGCCTTGGAAAAGCGGTGGCTGATTTTTTCAAACCGAAGGTACCAGGAAGAACTGGAAGAGGCGCATTTTCGAATTCAGCTGCTGCATCAGCTGTCGGTGAAGATGAACACCGTGTATCTGAGTACTGGTGAGCTTGATCAGATTTTGCGGGCCGTCCTAGTGGGAATCACCTCCAAGGAAGGGTTGGGTTTTAACCGGGCCTTCCTGGCTATGTTCGATGAGGATGGTCGGGTTCTGCGAGGGAGGATGGCCATTGGCCCGAGTTCTCGGGAGGAGGCCGGGCGGGTCTGGGGGGATATCGAGGCACGGGAGCTCGACTTTTTAGAGATCGTTGACAATCTTAAAATAACCAGTACGACCCAGGACGCCGCGGTCAACAACATTGCCAGGGCCTTGGTGTTTTCGGCGGAGGATACGGAGAATATCCTGATCAGCTCCGTGCTGGGTCGGAGGAGTTATAGGGTCTCGTCGGAAAACGGCTGGGTGCCTGTGTCCCTGGAGCGACGTAACGGGAATGGCGGTAGTCGGCATAACGGCGGGACCATTCATGAGCGAAGGGGAACGGCAGGGGAGGCTCTTCCAGCTCTTACCGTGCCCAGGGATCTCATCAATATTCTCGATGAGGATTCCTTTGTCGTGGTGCCGCTGTACTCTCCGGGCCGCGCCTTTGGGGTAATCATTGCTGATAATTATGTAACCCGGCGGGCTATTCAGGACAGCCATGTCGGCGCCTTAGAGCTTTTTGCCAGTCAGGCCAGCCTGGCCATTGAACAGAGTTATTTGCACAATGAGCGGCAGCGCAAGATCGCCGAGCTTGAGGCGGTGAATCAGGAACTCGACCGAAGCAAGGATTTGCTGGTCGAGGCAGAGCGTTATTCTGCTCTGGGCCACATGGCGGCCCAGTTGGTCCACATCATCCGCAATCCCATCACCTCTATCGGCGGGGTTTCCCGTATCCTGAGTAAAAAAAATGTCGATCCCGAGTGGGCAAAATACCTGAATGTCATTATCCATGAAACCGAGCGGGTGGAGTCCACCCTGGAGGATCTCTTTGACTTTGTCGGGCAGGGGGAGGTACATAAGGAGGAACTCCCGCTTGGCGAGGTGATCAGGAAAACCGCACTTCTGCTTCAATCCAGCATGGCGAAACATGGGGTGACCTGGGAAATGGAGTGCCCCGATCCGGAGCCGGTTGTCCAGGGGGATATGCACCAGATCCGTCTGGTGTTCCTCCATCTGTTCAAAAACGCGCTGGAGGCCATGGGCGATGGAGGCAGGCTGACCATTGTCGTTGCCGTTGCCGAAGGGCAGGCCATTGTTTCGGTCATTGATACGGGTCCCGGGATACCTGAGTCCTATCTGGACAAGGCCAAGGATCCGTTTTTTACCACGAAAACATACGGAACCGGCATGGGGCTGACCCTGGTTGAACGTATTCTTCTCGCCCATGGCGGCAGTTTTTCTCTCAAGCCCCATCCGGGCGGCGGCCTGGAAGTCCGGGTTGTCCTCCCTCTTCAGTAATTCCCACGGCTTTTTCACAGACATTTACGGAATCAAGCAGGCGAAGCGGGTACAACATGAAAATCGGAGAACTCCCCTTTCTGCTCAAGGGAATACAGCTGCCGGCAGCAGGAAGGGGTGAGGAGGGAGGCAAGCCGAATCTTCCCGCGTCTTTGTTGTTCGGGCAGGGGCAACTGGTCAGGGGCGAGGTGACCGGCCTTACCCCGGAGGGCAAGGTCCTTTTGACCATCGGCGGCCAGACCGTTGAGGCGAGGAGCGAGGTGGCGCTCAAGCCCGGCAGCACCCTCTGGCTTGAGGTGCGGCAGACGGAGCCGCTGTGGCTGCAGATGGCCGACAAAAAAGGGGCGGCCCAGGAATTTTTGCGTCAGTATTGTGCCGACCCTGCCGCCATGGGCAAAGGGTTGCGGTCCTTGCTTGGCTTGGCCTTTCTCGCGGATGCGGAGCAGAGTTTGGCCGGTCAGGCCGGGGCTCTCCAGTATTTTGCCAATGCCGCCATTGGCGCTGAGGCCGATCCTGGGCGGATTATCCGCTTGCTGGCCATGCTGGGCGGCGGGGAAGTCGCGGCAGGCAACGGCACGGGCCAGGCAGAATCGGGGCCGCAAAAGCTCCACGAACTGATCGCTCTCCTGGCCGGGGATCGCGGCGGAGTGCTTGGCAAATCCAACGTCGCGGCCATGCAGAAACTTGGCCTGCTTCTGGAATTGCAGGGTGAACTCAATGGACAGCCGGCCTCGGCCCAACAGGCGCAGTTTCTTCTTTTTCCCTGTGTTTTTGCCATGGGCGCCGGGGTGGGGCAGTGGCTTTTTAGTCTGGACCGCGACGAGGATCAGGCGGCAACAGGCGAGCAGCGGGGCTACACGCTTTCTTTTTTTCTGGAGATGAGCCGGTTGGGGGAGGTGCAGATCCAACTCCGGGTCAAGGACCAGGCCCTGCAAGGGGAATGTGTCGTGGGCACTGAGGCGGTGCAGGAGCAGCTTGCCCCGCAGCTCGGTGAGCTGGAGGAGCTGTTGGGCAAGCTCGGCTATGGGCCGGTTCATTTTTCCTGCCGGGTTGCCAGGGTCAGCATGCTGGAGTCATTGAAGACCGGCATTGAAACGGCGGCGCAACTGGGCAGTATTCGGATTGTCGACCTGAAGGCCTGATTCGGGGTGCTATTCTTCCGGGCGGTGGCGGTTGGAGTTCCCCCGGAGCCATGAGGCTGCCGTGCCGAGCAGGCCGGTAAGGGCCGCCCCCAGCAAGGCTGCGTGCAGGGCGGTGAGGAAAGCCGCCGTATGTTCCGGTTTGAAGTCCCGTAAATCAAGCCCGCCGGTGAGTCCCCGAAAAGATAGAGAGAAGATCAAGGCTGCTTGGGCGATGCCCAGGAGCATGCCCAGATTTCTGGCCGTGGCCAGCAGAGCCGAGGCGGCGCCTGCCTTGTTGGCTTCCACGTGGCTTAGAACCGAGGCGCTGTTTGGCGAAAGAAACAGTGCCTGGCCCAGGCCAAGCAGCATCAACTGGCCGGCAATAACCAGCGGCGGGGTTGAGGCCTGAATCGTGGTGAGCAGCACCGTTCCCACCGTTGAGATGCTCAAGCCCAGGGTGCTGATGAACCGGGCGCCGACATAATCGGAAAGCCAGCCTGCCAGGGGAGAGACCACCATGATCGAGCAGGGGATGGCCATCATGACCAAACCTATCCTGGAAGGCGGCAACCCGAGAACCCGGTCGAGGTGAAACGGGGTGAGCAGGATCACGGCAAACAGGGTCATGAAGGAGAGGACGGCACTGGCCATGGCCAGACTGAAATGCCGGTTGCGAAAAAGCGTCATTGTCAGAAGCGGATGGGGCAACCGGGATTCGATGGCGATAAAACAGCACAGGGCTCCCGCTCCGGCGGTGCCGGTGAGAAGCAGCCGGATGGCGGACCAGCCGGGCGAGGAGGCATGGCTCAGGGTCAGGCACAACAGGACAAGGGCGAAGGCCCAGGTGAGGCTGCCCAGCCAGTCCAGCGGGCCGGTGTAATGCCTGGCTGGTCCTGGCAAAATCCGGATGGCGAGGAAGGCGAATGCCAACCCCAGCGGAACCGTGATAAAGAAGAGAACGCGCCAGGAGGCGAGTTCGAGTAAAAATCCTCCCAGGCTCGGGCCGCTCATAAGCCCAAGGGAAACGGCCATGCCGATCAACCCCAGGCCGCGGCCCAGCTGTTCCTTGGGGAAGGTTTCCTTGATGATCGCAGGGCCTGCGGCCATCATCATCGCGGCGCCCAAGGCCTGACAGAATCTGGCGGCAACCAAAAAGGTCAGGACCGGAGCGTAGGCGCAGGCCAGGGAGCCCAGTCCGAAGATCAACAGGCCAGAGGTGTATATCTTGCCCCTCCCGAGCCGATCGGAAAGATGGCCCCAAAAGAGCAGGGAGGCCGTGACCGTGAGGAGATAGATCATCACCACCCACTGGGTGTCGTTGAGCGAGCTATGGAACTCCTTCATGATGAAGGGCAGGG
>JBAZCG010000121.1:0-4762 GCA_041671085.1 Desulfurivibrionaceae bacterium
TACCCCGGCCCAGCGCCAGTTTCTCCTTAGTTTTCTTGACCGGATGCTTGCGGATGAACATATCAAGGCTTAGGGGCTGATCGTGCGGAGAGCCTTTTTTCTCTGGCTGTGCGTGGGGTGTGTTGTCGGCTTCCCGGCTGAGTTGTGTCTGGCCGGAGTCGGAGCGGACCTTACGGAAAAACAGTTTGTCTGTCCGTTCCCGGATATGACAACAGATGTTTTGCCCTTGTCCTACGCCCAGATCATGGAGGATGCTGTTCCCGTCTATGTCCAGCCGCAGGACGAGGCAGCCGGGCTTTCCCCTGTCCGGTTTACCAGAAAGGGCTTCATGTGGGTCAGCCTCAGTGATCCTCGCCCGATAATGGTGGATGGGCAGGGCTGGTACAAGATCAACGAACGGGAATACATGCGGGCGGATAAGCTTCGGTTGGCCAAACCTTCGGGTTTTCAAGGGGTCATGGTGCCGCGGGAGTTTGACAAGAAATTTGCCTGGATGATCTTTCACACCCGTGTTTCCCCTGGTCCAGGGGTGCCCCCGGTTGAAGAGGAGGATCCGGCTGTGGTGCCGGCAAGAGCCCTGGTCATTGTCCAAGAAATACGAGAGGTCGACCAGCGTAAGTGGTGCAGGATAGGCACCGGCGTCTGGGTTCCTTATTCGCGGCTCGCCATGGTGATCAAGAGAAATCGCCCGGAGGGAGTGGGGGAGTCGGAACGCTGGATCGAAGTGAATCTTACCGAGCAGACCCTGTCCGCTTACGAAGGAGACCAGTTGATTTTTGCCACCTTAGTCTCTTCCGGGGATGAGCGTTTTCCAACGATTAAGGGATTGTTTCGGATCTGGGCCAAGGTCCGGGTCGGCAAAATGAGCGGCGGGGAAGATGATTCGGACCGTTATCATGTGGAAGATGTGCCATGGCATATGTATTTTTATAAATCATACGGGTTGCACACCTCCTACTGGCACGATTTTTTTGGGTTGCCCAACTCCCACGGCTGTGTGAATCTGGCCCCTAAGGATGCTCTCTGGCTGTTTGAATGGACTAGTCCGAAAAGGAACAACAAAGGGAATTGGCAGGAGGCGACCCATGCCGATCCGGGAACCTGGGTCTGGGTGCATGAAACGCCGGTGGCGATGGGGGAGTGAGGCGGCTTATTGCTGGATGACAACCTGCGTGCCAACGGTGATGACCTTGAATAATTCCTCGATATCTTTGTTGCGTAAGGCTACGCAGCCATAAGTCCAATCCCAGGTTTCGCCCCCGCCATGGATGAAGATCTCGCCGCCCAGAGGGGTGTCCCACGGGGGGATGGATTTACTGGAGATTCTCTCAATAATCCGGTCGTGGTCACCTTTGGTGATGAGCTTTTGTTCAAAGCCCCGCTCTGCGTCTTCAATGCTCGGATAGCTCAAGCCCAAAGAGAGGTGGTATTTGCTGCGGGGGTTTTTCATGCAGACATAATAGCTTCCTTCGGGGGTGCACTTGTCCCCTTGGCGGATCTTGCTGCCAATCGGGTTGAGGCCAAGTTTGACCGGATAGGTGCGGAGCAGCTTTTCCTCGGAATAGAGGAAAAGCTTTTTCTTTGCTTTTTTGATGACTATTTTTGGGGCCTTGAGGGGTGCGGTGACCGGCAGGCCTGGGTCAAAGTCTTCATCATCTTGCGGGTTGACGGGGGTATCTGCCGGGAGCTGGGTGATTTGAGAAGAAGGATTGGTGGCGCAACCGCTGTGCAGCAAGGGGAAAAAAAGGATGAGCAGGACGAAGAAAAAAGCAGGCGGGGTTGATGACCTCAAAATGGAGAGACGTGATTTCCAGATCATAGTGCGAAGTCCATCATAATGTTAATTCGCAGACACGCGCTTGGTCCTTCTCTTGCCGGAAATTTCAGGCAAACATAAAGAGGTCTCAGTATTCATCGGCAACAAACCTGAAAAAGCATACGACATTCATGGCTAAAATGCACAGAAAAACCCTATGTTCGGCGCAAAAAAAAATCCCCGGTCAATAATGACCGGGGATTTGCTTCAGTCCATATCGGCTGAAAAAGTCTTGCTTACCACCAGCAGATGGTTTGGTCGACGGTGAAAACCTTATCCAGCAATGCACTGTAATCCGGGCTCTCAACATTGAGATCAAAAGACTCAACCTCACGACCCTCGGAGACGATCTCCACCAGTTTTTTGGTGTCATCACTGGGCGCAGAACGATATACATTCAAGAGTTTCATTGGAACACTCCTTGTTGTTGTGGGTAATTATCTTAGCTCTTGTCGGAGCGCAGAATGCCGTAGGGGATAATGATTTCCAGGTCGCGTAGCTGCTTGCCGATCTCCTCAAGGGTGATCTTGACCATGCCGTGGTTCTCGACATTGGCGTCCACAGTGCTGTAGACCTCGCCTTCCATGTCGCGAACCCACTCGATGTTCTCTTTGTGGTAGTCGCTCAGGTCGGCAGGCTCATTGTTCATGACATAGGCATACGAGTACATGTTTTCGACGGCCAACCCCAGCGTGGAGCGGATGCCGTCCAGGGTGTAATCCTTGTTTACCAACAGAAAACCTACTTTCTTGGACATGGTTCTCTCCTTATAAGGTCAGGTAGCATTCGTAGTCTTCGATGATTTCGCCATGCTGGGACTGGGTGGCCATCTTCTTGGCCTCAAGTCCTTTAGGGATATCGGCGGGATCATAGCCTGCGTTCTTGTAGCTGTCAACGCAGATGGACACGTCGTCCGCCAGTTCGCAAAGCTCCGGAAACTCCTTGCACTTGGTCAGATGAACGCCGAACCAGCTGAAGAAAACCTTTACTTTTGAACCCTTGGCCTTGGCGGCCTTGGTGATCCCCATGACATGGCGCATGTGCTGGGGAGAGGTAACAAAAATACCTAAACTTTTAGCCATTTCCTGTCTCCTGATGCAAAATTAAAGGCGCAGGGCTTGTGCCTGCGCCGCTTCGTATGGAGTAAAAAGCCTATTTTTTCTGGAGGTAGAAGCGGATGAAGCCTGAATCTTCCTTCTCGCCCAGGTAGATATGGCCGGAACGGGTGCACCAGCCGGGCAGGTCATTGCGGGAGCCGGGATCGGTGCCGAGGATCTCCAAAATCTCGCCGGCGTTGATCTTGTCCATTTCTTTCTTGGTGCGCAGCAGGGGCATGGGGCAGCTCAGGCCTTTTGCATCCAGGGTGCGGGTCGGGGTGATACCATCCGGGGCTACTTTGACATCGTCGCTCATGGTTTCCTCCTTAAAAAGGGTGTAGGGGGTAATTTCTGCAAAGTAAAAAATAAGCAGCAGCGGAGTTCACGCTGCGCTGTAACGCACATCCCTCCGCACATTGGGGAGGATTTTTACACAAAAAAACGACCAAGGCTCTTTCATGCAACATTGGGTCTCTACCAATATTCATGGGGCATGTCAAGGGAATTTATGAATGGCGGTTCATGGATGGCAAGAGGGGAAAAGAGACCATTTATCAGTAGGATTAGGGGGTATGTCTCTGTCGGAATTCGGGGGAATTATGGAGGGGAATGCCTGGAAAATGCTTTGCCAAACTTGACAAAATTTTATGGCGCGGGTAAAGGGGGTATCGGTACATAATCATTAATTATTCGGAAATTTTAACGGGGATTTTCTGTTTTTTTGTTGGCTGGCTTATCTTTTTGTAATTATTTGTAAAAAAAGGGAAGAGGAGGTCTGGAATGGGCGAAGAAAGTGTTATGGGGAGCAAAGTCAAAGGGCTGTACAAAAAGTTGTGTAAGGACGAGTGGAATTCCATCACGGCGGGGATCATCGTTGCCTTTCTGAGTGTTTTGATGCTTGTATGGGCACGCCCCTGGGGCGCGGTTGGCGCCATCCGCAACTGGGGTGAGTGGATCATCTATGGCCTCGGTTTTTGGGACAAACTTGGTCTGTGGGAAGCGGCGGCCCCCAAGAGCGCCCTGCTCGACACCGGTTCGGTGATCGGCATCGGCTTCGTGGTCGGGGCCTTTGTCTCCGCCAACCTGGGAGATAACTTCGACATCCGCATCCCGCCGGTTCTGGAAATGGTCAAGGGCTTGGTGGCCGGTGTGCTCATGGGCATCGGTTCCGCCTTTGCCGGCGGCTGTAACGTGGGCGGCATGTACAACGCCATCGGCAATCTGGCCGCCAACGGCTTTGCCATGTGGCTGGGTCTGGTGTTGGGCGTGCTTCTCGGCCTCAAGTACATCTATTGGGAGATGGAAAACATTTCCTGGGGCTCCGGCGGCGCCAAGACCATCGAGATCCCGGTGCCCATGCGTCGGGTGCTTGGTATCCTGGCCCTGGTGGGCCTGGTGTGGGGAGCGTATGCCTATGGGGATACGGTTATTCATGTGGCGGATTACACGAATCTGGAAGAGGGCGCGGCCCTGGGTATCGCAGGCGGTTTGAGCGGCATGTTGCTTATCGCCGCTGCGATCGGCTATACCATGCAGCGTGGCCGTTGGTGCATGGTGCAGGCCTTCCGTGAACCGCACATGACCGGTGATTACACCCTGGCCAAGGGCGTCATGGTGAGCATCCTGTTGCTTGCCGTCGGCGTCGCGGTGGTCAAGGCCACCGGTCTTCGTGAGCCGATACATTATGTGCGCGGCACCTTCGGCTTTGGCGCGGTGTTCGGCGGCCTGATCTTCGGGTTGGGCGCCATGCTTGCGGGTGGTTGCGGTTCCGGCAGCCTCTGGCGGGTGGGTGAAGGTCAGGTCAAGCTCTGGCTGACCGTGGTCACCTTCGGGGTGTCCAATGCTCTTC
>JBAZCG010000122.1:0-4567 GCA_041671085.1 Desulfurivibrionaceae bacterium
CTTTGGGCTGCCGCAAGGGCCTTCCCCTTTTTCAGCCTGGAAACGCCAGAGATAGGCAAGAACAGGGGCTCGTATCCTGCTGCGCCTTTAGTATGATCCATTTCTTCAAAATGAAAGTCAAGGGAATGTGCGTTGCCTGTGAAAAAGACAAGAATGGTGCCGGGGAGCGGGAATGTTCAGGGGGGGGGTCAACTAGCGTTTGGTGGGGAATCTTCGATGGTGCAAATGGTAAGGTAGCGTTCGAGAGTATCCCGATCTGTGCCTGTTAGCGTAAATTGAATGCCGAATTCCCTGGTTTCCTGGTCGAGCTCGATAATTCTGCGAACAAGAGCCTCAGGTGCGGTAACTTTTTCCTCAAAATCGCCAAACCGTAAACGGAGAGTCATGCTCAGCGGGCTGAGTTTGTCTCCTTTTTGGATGTGTTCGGAAAATTTCCCCACCAGCCTTGCGCCCTCGATGGAGATATTTTGTATTGCTCCATGATTGAGGTACTGGCTTGCCTTGCGGGTGAAGGTTGCAACGGAGCGGGAACTTGTCACATAGCGGGGATGTTTTCTTCGTTGGACGGTGAAAATTGATGCGGGGAAGAGTACTCCCAATTCGTTGCTGGCTTCAAGCACGGGAGTAGCGTGGAAGCCTCGCATGGGTTGGTTATGGGGTTGATACAAGAATAGGCATGCCTCTTTGGCGGTCGGTAAAGAGGCGCCTTTGGCAAAGAGAATAAGTGGTTCCGTTTCTTTGGTTAATATTTCTGAAGGGTTGAGCTTCTGCGGATTCATCCCCTTTTGAAAAAGGGTTACAGGGATTCGCTGGCCAACAATCCTGAAAATTTCTTCTCCAACGACCTTTGGGTCATCGGACCAAAGCTCTTGCATGCAACGCCCCCCTCCGGGCAAGAATGGCGAATGGTCTTCTGGTGCAGATTGAGTCGTCTAAACTATAATAATGTGCAGCAATATATAGCTATATTTGCGACACTTGTAAAGTCGGGGGTTGAATAAAGATGGAGAAAGAGATCGGTTCTGGAGGTTATATTTGTTTCTCTGTGTCAAGCAACAGGGTTACAGGACCATTGTTTACAAGGGTTACGTCCATTATGGCCTGGAATTTTCCGGTGGCCACGGTGATCTGCATTGCCCGGATTTTGTGGATGAACTGTTCGTAGAGGAGCATTGCTTCTGCCGGTGGCGCGGCCGTTGAATAGGATGGACGTCTTCCCTTGCGGCAGTCGCCGAACAGGGTGAACTGGGAAACCACCAGCATCTCTCCTTGCACCTCAAGCAGAGAAAGATTCATGAGCCCACGTTCATCGTCGAAGATTCGTAGGTTGGTAATTTTCTCGGCCAGGAATACGGCGTCTTGTTCAGTATCATTTTTGCCTACGCCAAGAAGGACAAGAAGCCCGGGTCCGATGGCGCCGCAGATCTGTTTATCCACGCAAACGGAGGCCTGGCTTACCCTTTGGACAATGGCGCGCATGGGGGCTCCTGATTATCTCGGGGGAAACGGGCTAAGATTGCCCAGGGCATATTGCAGGATGGCTGTTGCCGCAAGGGTTGCCGTCTCGGCCCGCAGAATGCGCGGTCCAAGGGAGACGGGGGTAAAGCCTTCCTGTTGGGCACAGACAACCTCTGTTTCGCTGAACCCGCCCTCCGGTCCGAGGAGGAAGAGTACGGATCGGCAATCCTGCTCCTGTCCGGCAAGAGCCTCATTCAGCGTTTGTCGGGTTTCGTGTTCCCAGAAGATCAGCCGCACGTCGCAAGGCGGTGGCTGGGTCATGAGATCGGTTAATTCTCGGGGGGCATGGATTTTCAGTGGCTTGGCCCGGTCGCATTGCTTACAGGCCTCAAGGACGATGCGCTGCCAGCGCTCAATCTGTGGATCTCTTAGCGGTTTGTGGGTTCCGTATTCTGAGGAAAAAGGCCAGATTGTGTCAACCCCCAGCTCTGTGGCCTTTTGCAGAATAAGGTCCATTTTTTGGCCCTTGAGCAGGGCTTGCCCCAGGTGAAGACGGACCTTTGGTGGGAGATCTTGGGTGTGTTCGGTGATGGTTGCGGTCACCCGGTCTTTGAGGATCTGGGAGATGCGGGCCTGGTAACGAGCGCCGGTTCCGTCAAAAAAAGTAATGGGATCGCCGGGGGTAAGCCTGAGGACGGTCTGGAGGTGGTGGGCCTCCGGACCTCTCAGCTGCGCGGTTTCTTCCGAGATATCTGTCGGATTTATGAAAAATCGACGGAGGCTCATGGGCGTTTATGGCTGCAAGAAGAGAAGAGCGCTCCATTCCCCTTCGCTCCTGGTTTCCTGATGTTTCAGGCCAAGAGCGTTGTAGGCGGCGCGGATGTTGTCGGTCTGGTGGCCGGTCAGGATTCCTGCCATGATGAGTTTGCCGTTGGGGGCCAGGCGCGCAGCAAGGCTGGCGGCAAGGTCAATGAGCGTATCGTGGATGATGTTGGCGATGACAAGATCGAATTGGCGCGGAATGTTTTCCAAGGCGACGCCATCTGCTTTAATGGTTGAGTTGAGACTGTTGCGCAGGATATTCTCCTTCGCCACCACCACGGCTTCTGGGTCATTGTCGATGGCCAGCACCTCCTGGGCGCCAAAAAGGGCGGCGGCCATGGCCAGGATGCCTGTACCGGTGCCTACATCGAGAACGGTTTTGGGAGGGGTTTTCGTGCCATGAAAAAGCCCCTCGACGAATTCCAGGGCCAGCTTGGTGCTGGCGTGGTGACCTGTACCAAAGGCCATTCCCGGATCCATCTCGATAACCTTTTCGCCGGGGCCTGGCAGGTATGATTCCCAAGTGGGCTTGATGACAAGGTGGGCCGTGATCGGCAGGGGCTTGAATCGTTCTTTCCAGGCCCTGTTCCAGTCTTCATCTGGAATGATTTCTGTTTCAAGTCGCGTTTTCCCTTCCTCTTGGGCGAGGTGGGCGAGTTCCTCAAGGTACTCTGTAATTTTTTTCAACTTTTCCGGGGCGTTGGGGCCATTTTCCAGGTAGCCGACAATCTGTTCCTGGGCGGCATTGGCCGACGCCACCGGAATCTGCTCGACTCCGCCGGTCTGCGCGCATATGAAATCGGCAATGGGGTCGGAGATGGTCTCGCTGGCGGTTATTGTGATCCGGAGCCACGATTTGTTTGGCGGATGTGCTGGGCTTTTTGCTGGCATGGGGCTTCCTGTGGGGAAGAGATTACGGTTGTAAATAAATAAGCTGGAAAGTGAATCAGAGTACAGTACTGTACTGGATGCTGTATCCTCAGGCAAGAGCGAGTTGAGGTGGCAGTATGGATTATGGTTGTGGCTGTTTCTTGTCTATATTTAAATCTATATAATGATATCGGGTCTGCGGGATGGATGAAAAAAAGATGCAGGAGCTCCTTGTAAAGGTGAGCAGCGGTGCGTGCACTGTTGCCGAGGCCTTGGCGGAATTGAAAAACTTCCCTGCCGAGATGCTCTCCTGCGCTCACCTCGATCATCACCGTCGTCTGCGGACCGGGGTGCCGGAAGTGGTTTACGGGGAGAATAAAACGGCTGGTCAAATTGCCGATATTTTAAGAAAATTGCTCCGGTTCTCGCCAGCGGTAATGGCCACGCGGGTGAGTCCGAAAAAGGGGGCGGCGGTTTGTCTGGAAATTCCCGGGCTTGTGTATCATGGGGCAGCCCGGATGCTGACCGCGCAGATGGAAGCGCAGCAGCAGGGTGCCGATGGCGGCGCAGGGCTGGTACTGGTGCTTACCGCCGGAACCTCTGATATCCCTGTGGCGGAGGAAGCCCTTGTTACCTTGCGCTGTCTGGGGCATGAGGTTGAAGGGCTGTACGATGTCGGGGTGGCCGGAATTCACCGGCTGCTTTCCCGGCGGGATCTTCTCGATAAGGCAGATATATTGATTGTGGTCGCCGGGATGGAAGGCGCTCTCCCCAGCGTGGTCGGGGGGCTGGTGGATAAACCCATTATCGCGGTTCCCACCAGTGTTGGCTACGGGACAGGCCTGGGGGGCATTGCCGCACTTTTGGGGATGCTCAACAGTTGCGCTCCGGGGATTGCGGTCGTTAATATTGACAACGGCTTTGGTGCCGCGTGCATGGCGGCAAGTATCATTAGGCAAATTACTGGCCGTCGGGCCGGTGGATTGTGATGTTTTTTTTGTGAGTAACTGCGGTGTTCCTGTAAGGGAGGCCTGCAAATGCCAAGGTTTTTAGCTGGAGCAGGGGGGAGTGTTTTTTCGAGGCGTTGCAGAAAAACAACGACTTACGGCCAGCTGGGTCATGGGCTGTGTGTTTTTTGAAGATTTCCGCATTATTGCTGTTGACAAGGGTGGGCGGTTCGGCTATTTTGGCCCCCGAAACGAGAACCCGACACCATGACGAGCGCTTCTGAAAAACGTCATAAAACATCTTGACCGGCTCCGGTGTTTCGAGTATCTTGTTTTTTTCGTCCAGTAAGTGGGCAGCCTCGGTTTCCGGGGTGCAGCGATCATTGAAAACTGAATAGTGAGCAAAGTAGAAGATGGGCCCCAAGAAACCGGAGCTTCGGCTTCGGGAGTTTTTATTGCATTAAAGAGAT
>JBAZCG010000123.1:0-4301 GCA_041671085.1 Desulfurivibrionaceae bacterium
GATACAGATAACCGAGAGAATGAGGACCTGCAGGATTTCACTTCCCCAGGCCCAGTACAGACCATTCTCCGGCGTCAGGATCGAGGTGAAGATAAAGATGCTGCTGGCGGTAAAAAGATAGCTCAAAGCAACCAAAGGAATCTGGTGAATCGACTCATTGATGGCCAAGTGTCTGGAAATGGCCTGGAGGGCGAAAAAGAGCACGAGGTAGATCACCGGGTGGAGACCGAGGAAAACACCGGAGAAGATATCCATAATCAGGCCAAAGAGCAGGGCCAGCATTGCGCCTTTATAGAGATCGAGGTAGGTGCCGAGAAAAACAATAAACAAAAATAACAGGTTGGGGCGGCCAAACCATTCCGGTAAGGAATGGAGCAGAGTGGTCTGCAAAATGAGGAGAATGGTCCCTGAGAGAAAAAGAAAACTTAGAACCATTGGGAAAAGGTCTGCTCTGGGATTGAAGGGAGCAATGGCTGGGGCATTGCTTTGGGCAGAGGAAAAGTCTCGTGTGAGAGCCCAGTATTCTGCATGGAGAGGGCCTTTTCTTGGTGGGTGCGCAGCATTATTTGTTGAAAGCGTAGAGAAGCGCGAGACCTAAAGAGGTTGCGATGACAACAGTTATTGCTTGGCAACTCTTTGATTTTGTGTTGTGGACCTATGGCCTTTTTCTCTTTTTGCGAGTTCATCATTATTTGGCCAGCGGATCCTTTTTCATGACAATAATCAGATATTCAAGCTGGGAGAAATCTGCGGCGGGCTCTATCTCAATCTCCTGGAACATGCCCCGTCCAGCTTTTTCGACCTTTGACACCGTGCCGATAGGCACACCTTTCGGGAAAACCCCTCCGATTCCGGAAGTGACGATCCGGTCGCCTTTTTCAACCTCATTGTTTTTGAGCACATACTCCATGTGGAAGCTGGCGCCGCCTCCCTTGATGATCCCCTGAACCCTGGTTGCCTGGACCAGACCGTCAAGGGCGCTGTTGGGGTCGGTTGCCAGAAGGATCTTGGCAAAATGGGGAGAGGTGTTTGTGACCTGTCCCACAACGCCCTCGACTGTCACGGCGGGCATGCCGGCCTGGACCCCATCGCTGCTGCCTCGGTCAATAATGATGGTCTTGAACCACTGGGAGGGGTCCACTCCGATGATTTCAGCGGTAAGGGTGGGGGCCGGGAGGGTTTCTTTCATTTCGAGAAGTTTTGCCAGCCGGACATTGGTGGCCACGGCTTCTCGGTATTCGTTGTTGACCGCCTTGTGCTTTTGTAGTTCTTCCCGTAAGCGGGCGTTTTCTTCCCGGACGTTGATCAGCGCGGAATAGTTCTGCCAGCCATTTTTGAGACTTCCGGCTGTCCGGGTCATGGCATACTGGGCCGTGCCGATGACTTCAAGGGCTAATTTGTGGGGGGCGTTAAATTCCTGGCGGCCCACCGTGGAGACAATCAGAATAATGAACAGGGTGAGGAGAAGGCCGAAAAAAAGAAAGAGTCTGATCTGTCTGGCGCGTTTGTTTTTTTTTCGCATCACAAACTCTGAAAACAGTTGTATGTCGCCATGGTTTTCTCAAAATTAAAGAAAGGCAGGGGTGCGCCTGGAGCTTTTGAGCAACAAAAAACAAGGTGAAGACTTGAATTGTTCACCTCAGAGGGTCATTACCTCTCTGAGAAGTTCAATGTGCTCCAAGGCCTTGCCTGAGCCAAGCACCACGGAGGAAAGAGGGTCTTCCGCAATAATAATCGGCAGGCCGGTTTCTTGGGAGAGTCTTTTGTCAAGATTGCGCAACAAGGCGCCGCCACCGGTGAGAACAATGCCCTGATCGACAATGTCGGCGGAAAGCTCCGGCGGGGTGAGTTCAAGGGCCATTTTGACCGCCTCAATTATGGCGTCAACCTGTTCGGTGATGGCGATGCGGATTTCTTCCGAGGTAATGGTCAGTGTTTTCGGTACGCCGGAAACAAGATCGCGTCCTTTGACCTGCATGGTGTCGTAGGGAGGCTCGGGCATGACATCGGCAATGGTTGTTTTGATGACTTCGGCGGTGTGTTCGCCGATGGCCAGGTTATGTTTGCGCTTGATGTAATGGAGGATGGCCTCGTCCATTTTGTCGCCCGCTACCCGGAGGGAGCTGGAATAGACAATACCGGCCAGGGAAATCACGGCAACCTCGGTGGTGCCGCCGCCGATGTCAACAACCATGTTGGCGGTCGGCTCGGTGATGGGCAACCCTGCGCCGATGGCCGCAGCCATTGGCTCTTCGATGAGGTATACTTCGCGAGCGCCTGCCGATTCGGCGGATTCCTTGACCGCCCTTTTTTCAACCTGGGTGATGCCGGAAGGGACGCTGATGATGATGCGGGGATGTACCAGAGTGCGGCGATTGTGGACCTTGTTAATGAAATAACGCAGCATGGCCTCGGTGACTTCAAAGTCGGCGATGACGCCGTCTTTGATCGGCCTGACCGCGACAATGTTGCCCGGCGTGCGGCCCAGCATCATTTTTGCTTCTTTGCCTACGGCCAGAACCTTGTTGGTGCGTGCATCCTTACGGATGGCAACCACTGAGGGCTCCCGTAAAACAATGCCTTTGCCTTTTACGAAAACCAGAGTGTTGGCAGTTCCCAGGTCAATGGCCAGATCGTTGGAGAGCCATCCGAACAGCGAGTCAAAGGGGGAGAACATAATGCAGTTACCTCTACGTTTTATTGGAATGCCGTTAATTTCCAGAGAGTTATGGCCACTGAAAAAAATCTTTCAGACTGTAACAGACTCAATGGGCCTTGGCAAGAAAAATGGCAGGACTTTTGCCGGAGAAAACGCTTGACATGCAATACGGTGGATGGTATTTGAACCAGCGTGTCAGGCGGATAGTCGTTGCCCGGCACTTCGAAGACAATGTGGGGCTGTAGCTCAGCTGGGAGAGCGCTTGCATGGCATGCAAGAGGTCCGCGGTTCGATCCCGCGTAGCTCCACCATTCTTTATCTAAACGCACCTTTGGGGAGGGCTTAGCCGGTTTTTCTCAACGGGTCAGCCTCTGCCAGCCTTAAGAATTGGCCTTCTTCGTGTTTGGCAGAGGTTTTTTTCTTGTCTTCTCCTAGTGTTTTTTTCTCGAGAACTCCATGAGTCATTCAGTTAAAACGCCCGAGCCTGCTCTGAAGCCTGCAGTTAAAACGCCCGAGCCTGCTCTGAAGCCTGTTTCCGAGGACGCCATTCTGAAGGTTTCCAAGGAGATCGTGGTGAAGTTCATCGAGGTGGGTCGGCTTGCGCCGGGTAATTTTGACGAGATGTTCCGCGCCATTTACCAATCGGTGCGGGACACGGTCCGATCCTGATGATGTCCGTTTCCCCGGTGGGTCTCGATCCTGCCCTCAATCGCTTTCCTGAAACAATCAAGCACATCCACCTCATGGGTATCTGCGGCACCGGAGTGGGCGCCCTGGCCGGCATGCTGAAAAGTGCGGGCTTCACCGTGACCGGCTCGGATCAGCAAGTCTATCCCCCCATGAGTGATTTCCTGGCCGGGCAGGGGATTGCGGTCCAGTCCGGCTACTCCCCGGACAACCTTGAGCCGCGACCGGATCTGGTGGTGGTCGGCAATGTCATCCGGCGGGAAAACCCGGAAGCCCTGGCTCTGGCCGAACGCGGTATCCCCTATGTCTCCTTTCCTCAAGCCCTGAGTCATTTTTTTATCCGCGACAAGACCTCTCTGGTGGTTACCGGAACCCACGGCAAGACCACGACTTCTTCACTCTTAGCCAGCCTGCTTCGCGAAATCGGGGCGGAGCCGAGTTTCATGATCGGCGGCTTGGTGCAGGCCTTTGGCCGGAACTTCAACGTGGCCGAGGGGAAATATTTTGTCGCTGAAGGCGATGAGTACGACACGGCTTTTTTCGACAAGGGGCCGAAGTTTCTCCATTACCGGCCTCGGATTGCGATTCTGACCAGCATCGAGTTTGATCACGCCGATATCTATGCCGATCTTGCCGCCATCAAGGCCTCTTTTGCCAAGCTCGTGGCCAGTATGCCCCCGGATGGGTATTTGGTTGCCTGTTGGGATGATCCGGTGGTTCGGGAGGTGTGCCAGGGCGCCAGGTGTACGGTGGTTGGCTACGGCTGTTCCGAAGGCTGCGACTGGCAGGTGACGGATCTGCTGGTCCGCCCGGAATCCACCTCGTTTCAGGTGAGCAAAAACGGTGTTCCCTTCGGGAGCTACGAAAATGTGCTGCCCGGACGACACAATGCCTTGAATGCCCTGGCCGTGATCGCGGTCCTTGATATCCTGGGTTTTGCCAGGCAGGACGTTGC
>JBAZCG010000124.1:0-3795 GCA_041671085.1 Desulfurivibrionaceae bacterium
ACCGAGGCAGTGCCGCCGGTATTTGTCTGGGGCGCACACCCGGCAAGAAGCAAGGCACAACACAGGAACAGCGAGAGTCCCAATCCATTAACCATCTTCCTTGTCGTTTTCATGGGCAATCCTTCTTTACGGGACGTTTTACTGGACGCTTGACGACAGTTTTTGTTGGCTTTTTTGCCGGAGGCGGGGGCACAACCTGCCCCTCTTCCTGAAATTGCCGGATCGCGACCTGCGTGGAACGGGTGGAAGCAGGCATGCTTTCATTGGCCAACAGATTCGCGGTCATCCCGTCAATGGGCAAAACAAGACTGGCGGAGGAAAGAACTCTATTGTCGTTGTTGCGCAGCAGGCGGGCGTTGATAAAGATTTCCTGCCCAGCCACGGCATAGGTACCCACCACTACCGCCTGTGCCGTCTGAACGAGACTAATCTCATCCATGCTTCGGGACAACGCGTACTCCCCATGATAAGGGCTCACCATCATACCCGGAGTTTTCCGCACCTCAATCACCTCCAGCCCGGCCTGTTGCAAAGTGGAGAGCAATTGCTCGCCAAGAAATCGGCCGAGGGATGAGGTAGCATACAGATTGTCAAGGCTGACGAAGGTGCTCACCGCCACGACATATTCATCAACCAGGACCTCGCTGGCATTAGCAATGAGCGCCTTGCCCAGCTGATTGATTTTGGATTGCAGAGCGGCTCCCTGCCCCGCACCTTCTGCCGTCGAACCTCCACCCTGCCCGGCGCCAAAGCCGGCCAAAAAGGATTGGGACATATTCCGCGGCGAAAAAACCCGCGCGGTGCGGAACACATAATCAGCCGGTATCGCATGGGGATAATTATAAAAATACGGGCGATAGGCCGGCGTGGGACGCTGCCGCTCCATCCCCCCCCCCTTCTCCCCGACGTCAGGAAGTTGACCGTCATCAGCTGATGCGGGAGTTACCGCACACCCAAAGGCCAGCAAAACCGTAACCACTTTTATAATCATTCTTTTTTGAAATCGCACATAAACACAAGACTTCAAAAAGCCACGATCACAACAACTAATGCTTGGCAACTCGCTGATTATATGATGCAGACCTAAGGCATTTTTCCATTTTTTCGAAAAAATCATTTTTTCCGCCTCCCCGGTCAAGGATTAAAATTGTAGGCAGGATAGTCCCTTTCTATGCTCCGCCAGGAAGGGCCAAAGGCCTGCACCATGGGGTCATCCGAAACACCGCCTCTGCCGGGATAGACCACAGGCACCCGCTGTCCTTGCCCAAACATTGGCGAGGCAAACCGCATTTCAACCTCAGCCAGATTGCTGTACATTCCTCCGGAACAGCCACAGCAACTGATGAGCAACAGCCCGGCCATAATTTTCCGCATATTTTCTCCCTCTGTGGTCGTACACCACAAAACAAAGCAACCTGGTCAATAAAATGACAGTCTTGCCCGCAATCTGGTATGGGAATTTTTTTCCCGGCTGCCGCCATGAATGGGACCAGAACCCTATACCAACAGGAATTTTTTTCTGATCCGCCCCTTCCAACCAGCTTTTCGCTTCGACAACGCCTTGTTTATAAGCATTTTTCATGCCACCGCATCACCCCCCCTTATTACTCCATCCAAACAACCCCTACGGTCGGACAATCTACCCAAAACTTCCGACCATAATCTTTTCAATTTCCCAACAGAATGGGCCTCGACAGAAAAAATCATTGCCAAAAAAACCGGATAGATTATACTTTTGAAGTTTATACTACCGCGATACCAACGGGATATTTCCCACAGGAGGAGTTGTATTATGGCACGTATCACCGTCGAAGATTGCCTGAGCCAGATAGGCAATGAAAATCGTTTCTCCCTTATCCATCTGGCCGTTGAACGGGTTAAACAGCACCGCAAGAATGCTCCGTTTCTGGTGAAATGTAAAAACAAGGAGATTGTCGCCACCTTGCGCGAAATTGCCTCCGGCCAGGTCAGCTTTGCCACCATCAAAAATTTCACCGCCACCAAAGAAGACACTCCTGTCCCGACAGCCCAGAAGGGTGATGAGCAGACAGAACAGGCCGCCCTCTAACTGATGGAAACCGATTTCTACAAAACCCTCGGAGTCTCCTCGGATGCGACTGCCGAGGAAATAAAAAAAGCATACCGCCAGCTGGCTATGAAATACCATCCGGACAAGAATCCTGGAGACAAGGCGGCTGAAGATAAATTCAAATTAGCCGCCGAGGCCTACGAAATTCTTGGCGACTTGGAAAAGCGGAAGATATACGACCGCTATGGAGTCGCCGGCCTAAAAGACAGCGGCTACAGCGGGCCTGGCAATTTCGACGACATCTTCTCAAGCTTTGGCGATATCTTCGGCGACATGTTCGGGGGCCGTTCCGGGCAAAGACGCCAAGGCCCCGTCCAGGGTAACGATTTACGCTATGATCTGGGCATCAGCTTCATGGATGCGGTGCATGGCGCGGAAAAAGAAATCGAGATCACCAAGCGGGAAACCTGCTGGACCTGTGATGGAACCGGCTTGCGTCCAGGCCACAAGCCGACCACATGCACCACTTGCAAAGGACACGGTCAGGTGGTGCATGCCCAAGGATTTTTTCGGGTGCAGACCGCCTGTCCAAAATGCCACGGCGAAGGCACAATCATTACCGAACCATGCAATGATTGCCAGGGCGAAGGACTTGTCAAGAAAACGAAAAAGGTGTCATTGAAGATTCCGGCCGGAATTGACACCGGCGCCCGAATGCGCCTAAGGGGCGAGGGCGAAGGCGGTCGCAAGGGAGGCCAGCCGGGCGATCTCTATGTGATCATGCATGTGGAGCCCCATGAATTTTTCCTGCGAGAGGGCAACCAGATCCACTGCCTCTTTCCCCTGACCATGGTGCAGGCCGCGCTGGGTGCCACCGTAGATGTGCCGACCATCAACGGCACCAAACAGCTGGTAATCCCAGCGGGAACCCAACCCGAGCAGATCTTCACCCTGAAAGGCGAAGGCGTTCCTTCCCTCAGGGGCGGGAGTCCCGGAAACATGATCGTTGAGATCAAGGTTGTCATCCCGAAAAAACTGTCCCCGCGAGAGCAGGAACTTCTCTCGGAATTTGACGCACTGCAAAGGGAAAGGGGTGCTGCCCAGGAAGAAGAGGGATTTTTCAAAAAAATCCTTCACAAATTCGCCGATGAAAAAGCTTGATTCTTCCTCTCGGGACAGCGACAATGAACGACCAGACCGTGACAAAAAAACAACTTACCCATTTTGATGAAGCCGGGAATGCCCGCATGGTTGACGTGGGCGGCAAAGGCGAGACTGTACGCGAAGCAACGGCTTCCGGCGCTATTTCTCTCTCGGCGCAAGCGTTTCAACTGGTACAGGAAGGAAATATTGCCAAGGGAGATGTGCTTGGGGTCGCCCGGATCGCCGGAATCATGGCCGCCAAAAAGGTCGATGCCTTGATCCCCCTAACCCACCCTCTGGCCATCAACAAAGTGACTGTTGATTTTGACCTCAACGAGGTAACACACACCATAGAAATTACCGCCACCGTGGGAATAACCGGCAGAACCGGGGTCGAGATGGAGGCACTTACCGCCGTCTCGATTGCCGCCCTGACCATTTATGATATGTGTAAGGCTGTGGACAAAGGCATGATCATTAACAACATCAGACTGGAAAGGAAAATCGGGGGCAAAAGCGGAAGTTATCAGCGATAGCGGAGAACGCTTGTCCACGATATACTAAGGGAGTAAGACTGTGAACAGAGAACAACTTGAGTATTTTCGCCAGAAGTTGGAGACCAT
>JBAZCG010000125.1:0-3792 GCA_041671085.1 Desulfurivibrionaceae bacterium
TCGGCTACCTTCCTTGATACTCGTATGCAGAAAAGTATTTTTTCAATATAGTATTGATTTAAGATAAGAGTGCGAACATTGCGCGGGTTGCAAACAAGATTGGAAGGAGGAGCACATGAGCCGGCACCACAAAGCCAACGATGTAATTTCCTCAAAGGGCAAAATCTGTCTGTTGCCGAGCGTTATTACCACGGCAAGTCTCTTTAGTGGTTTTTATGCCATAGTTGCGGCAATCAACGGGCAGTATTTTCACGCAGCCGTGGCGATTATTATTTCCGGGGTTTTTGATGGCCTTGATGGCAGGGTTGCCCGTCTCACCGGCACGACCAGCAAATTCGGCATGGAGTACGATTCCCTTTGCGATTTGGTGGCCTTTGGCGTGGCTCCGGCACTGTTGGCTTATGAGTGGGTGCTGCGACCCTATGGACGTTATGGCTGGCTGGCGGCCTTTCTCTACGTGGCGACCACAGCCTTGCGTCTGGCCCGGTTTAATAGTCAGGATACCACTTCGACAAAAAATGAATTTACGGGGTTGCCGTGTCCTGCTGCCGGCGGGATGATCGCCGCCTCCGTTATGTTCTGCAGTTTCTTTGAGATTGATGGTACCCTGAGAAATTTTATTGTCTTGGGGACCGTATACGGTCTTTCTTATCTTATGGTCAGTTCCGTGAAATATCAGAGCTTCAAGCATGCGCAAACCGATCGGGCCAAAAAATTTCAGGTTTTGGTCGGGTTGGTCTTGCTTATCATGGTGCTGGCCACCGAACCCCAGGTTACACTCTTTGTCCTGGGGGCGACCTACGTTCTATCCGGACCGCTGGCGGCGGGATACCGTTTGGTGGTGAGGGGCAAGACTTCTGTCGAGGAAGAACAGGAAAATTCGGTATAAGCTCAGGTTGTAGGCGGCATTCTTCTTGTGCTGCCTGGCTGAGGGGAGTGCAGATACGATGTCGGAAAAAATAATTATTTTTGATACCACCTTGCGTGACGGCGAGCAGTCGCCCGGCGCAAGCATGAATATGCAGGAAAAATTCCGCTTGGCTCAGCAGCTGGTCAAGCTGAAGGTGGATGTGATCGAAGCAGGGTTTCCCGTGGCCTCGCCTGGGGATTTCGAGTGTGTGCGCAATATCGCCGAGCATGTTCGGGGGGCGCAGATCGCGGCTCTTGCCCGCTGTAACCTCAAGGATATCGACCGGGCCTGGGAGGCGCTCAAGGCTGGGGAAAACCCCAGGATCCACACCTTTCTGGCGACTTCGGATATCCATCTGAAACATAAGCTGAAAATGAGCCGGGATCAGGTGTTGGAACTGGCTGTGGCCTCGGTGAAACACGCCGCCAAATACACGAGCAACGTGGAATTTTCCGCCGAGGATGCCTCACGTAGCGATCTTGATTTTGTTTGCAAGGTCTTTGCCGCAGTGATCGAAGCCGGGGCCACGACCCTGAATTTCCCGGACACCACCGGCTATGCCCTGCCCGATGAGTTCGGGCGCAAGATCGGCTATCTCATCGAGAACATTCCCAATATTCACAAAGCGGTTCTCAGCGTTCATTGCCATAACGATCTTGGCTTGGCCGTGGCCAATTCCTTGACCGCCATCAACCATGGAGCCCGGCAGGTGGAGTCAACCATCAACGGTCTTGGCGAACGTGCAGGCAACACGGCCATGGAAGAGCTGGTCATGGTCATTCGCACCCGCGCCGACCAGATGCAGGTACATACCGATATCGTCACCGAGCACATCTATCCCACCAGCCGACTGGTCACCACCATAACCGGGATGCCGGTGCAGGCCAACAAGGCCATTGTCGGGGCCAATGCCTTTGCCCATGAATCCGGGATCCACCAGGACGGGGTACTCAAGGAGCGGACCACCTACGAGATTATGAATCCGGCGGATATCGGGATCTCCACCGGCAACATTGTCCTTGGCAAGCATTCCGGCAGGCATGCCCTGAAGGATCGCATTGCGGCAATGGGCTATAGCCTTAAAGATGAGGAATTGGAGCGAGTTTTTAGCCGATTCAAGGAGGTGGCTGACGTCAAGAAGGAGATGTTTGACGAGGATCTCGAAGCCATCCTGATGGATGAGGTGCTGCGGATCACCGAAACCTTCTCCCTGGTGCATCTGGGGGCGATGAGCGGCAACAAGAGCCTGCCCACCGCAGCGGTGCGACTGCTCATCGACGGCAAGGAGCAGGAGAAGGCCTGTATCGGTATCGGTCCTATTGATGCCTGTTTCCGGGCCATTGCCGAACTGACCCAGACCAAGAGCAAACTCCTCTATTTCTCGGTAAGTTCAATCACCGGCGGTACCGATGCCCAGGGCGAGGTTTTGGTTCGGATTGAAGATGAGGGCAAGGTTGTGGTGGGGCAGGGGGCGGACCCGGATATCATCACCGCTGCGGCCAAGGCCTATCTCAACGGTCTGAACCGGTTGGTGTTTTTGAAAAGGGAAACCATGCGGCAGGGAAGCTAACGCTTCATAAGGGTATTGTTTGTAACCTGCTGATATTTTTTTATAATTGCCGGGCATTGCCCGGCTGCTGTCTGTAAGGGATTGGGACAATGACTGCTGCAAAAAAGAAATTCAATGTTGCTGTTGCCGGCGCCACCGGGGCTGTGGGCGGTGCCATGCTCGATGTCCTGGCGCGGAGGGATTTTCCCCTGGACGAACTGCGCTTGCTTGCCTCGGAACGTTCCGTGGGCAAAACCCTCACTTTTAAGGGCAAGGAGATTCCGGTTCAGCTCTTGAGCAAGGAGGCCTTTGCCGGGATTGATATCGCCCTCTTTTCCGCCGGTGCGACCCGCTCCTTCGATTTTGCTCCGGCTGCCGCAGCGGCAGGGGCGGTGGTGATCGACAACTCCAGTGCCTATCGCATGGACCCGGAAATCCCCCTGGTGGTGCCCGAGGTGAATGCCCATGCCATTGCCCAGTATAAAAAACGGGGGATCATCGCCAATCCCAACTGTTCCACGATCCAGATGCTGGTGGCTCTGAAACCCATTCACGACAAGGTGCGGATCAAGCGCATCGTGGTTTCGACCTATCAGGCGGTTTCCGGCACCGGGGCCAAGGCCATTGAGGAGCTCAAGCAGCAAATCCTCGATTATGCGGCGGGCAAGCCCATGGTGCATAGCGTGTACCCGCACCAGATCGCCTTCAACTGCCTGCCCCAGATTGATAGCTTCCTTGATAACGGTTACACCAAGGAAGAGATGAAGATGGTCAACGAGACCCGCAAGATGTTTGAAGATTCGACCATCGGCGTCACCGCCACCACGGTACGGGTTCCGGTTTTCTACGGCCATTCCGAGTCGGTTAATATCGAGACCGAGAAAAAGATCACGGCAGCCGAGGTCAAGGCCCTGTTGAAGAATGCGCCAGGCGTAAAGCTGGTTGATGAACCGACCATGGGGCAGTACCCCATGGCCATTGATTGCACGGGCAAGTTCGAGACCCTGGTGGGGAGGATTCGCGAGGATGAGTCCATCGCTAACGGGATCAACCTCTGGGTGGTGTCCGATAACATCCTCAAGGGCGCGGCGCTCAACGCGGTGCAGATCGCCGAGGAACTCATTCGGGATTATCTGTAATTGCGGATCATCAGCGGCAGCGCCCGGGGGCGTAAGCTGCTGGCGCCAGGCCAGCGGTTTGGTGATCTGATTCGTCCCACCTCCGATCGGGCCAGGGAGGCGATTTTCAGTATCCTGGCCGCCAAAGTTGTTGGTGCCGGGGTGGTGGATCTTTTTGCCGGCCTCGGTGCCCTGGGTCTTGAGGCCTTGAGTCG
>JBAZCG010000126.1:0-3789 GCA_041671085.1 Desulfurivibrionaceae bacterium
GTACGCTCGATCAGATCCTCCACCAGGCTTTCCAGCTTGGCGCGGGAGAGCTTCATCTGCAGATGCTTGGGTCCGGAGGCGTCCGCTGTGATAAAAGGCAGGTTGATGTCGGTTTCCATGGTGGTGGAAAGCTCCATCTTCGCTTTTTCCGCCTCTTCCCGCAACCGCTGCAAAGCCATATTGTCGGTACGCAGGTCAATGCCCTGATCCCGCTTGAACTCATCGGCAATCCAGTTGACGATGCGCATGTCGAAGTCTTCGCCGCCGAGGAAGGTATCGCCGTTGGTGGATTTCACCTCGAACACGCCGTCGCCGATCTCCAACACCGAGACATCAAAGGTGCCGCCGCCCAGGTCGAACACGGCGATTTTTTCTTCACCCTTCTTGTCCAGGCCGTAGGCCAGGGCTGCAGCCGTGGGCTCGTTGATGATCCGCTGCACATTGAGACCCGCAATCCGGCCCGCGTCCTTGGTGGCCTGGCGCTGGGAATCGTTGAAATACGCAGGCACGGTAATAACCGCCTCGGTAACTTCCTCGCCCAGATATTCCTCCGCAGTCTGCTTCATCTTGGTAAGGATCATGGCGGAGATTTCGGCAGGGGTCATAACCTTGCCGTCAACCTCAACTGCCGCGTCACCATCCTTGCCGTTGACGATCTGAAACGGGCTGATTTCGATGCTCTTTTTCACTTCCGCATCGATGAACTTACGCCCGATAAGCCGCTTGATCGCATGCAGGGTACGGGTCGGGTTGGTAACCGCCTGTCGCTTGGCAACCTGCCCCACCAGCCGCTCTCCGCTGTTTGAAAAAGCCACCACCGAAGGCGTTGTTCTGTTGCCCTCCACATTGGCGATAACCTTGGGCTCGCCGCCTTCCATCACCGCGACACATGAGTTTGTCGTTCCTAAATCAATACCAATAATTTTTCCCATCTCAAATTCTCCTTAATATAACGGGATGTACCATCCTAATTATTCTGCAACATTACCCTTTGAAACAACGACCTTGGCCGCCCGGATAAGTCTGTCCTTAAACATGTACCCTTTCTGATATTCCTGCAAAATTTGGTTTTCCGGCACGTCCGCGCTGGCTTCCATGGCCACGGCTTCATGAAAATTCGGATCAAAGGGTTGCCCCTCGCCAGCCAGGGGTTTTACCCCAAATTTTTCCAGGGTATTGAGCAGCCCCTTGCAGGTCATTTCCACCCCAGCCAGGAGAGTCCCCGCATCAGCATCAGGGGAACACTTGCACAGGTCAACGGCGCGCTCAAGGTTGTCAAGAGAAGGAAGAATCTCCCGGAGGATGGTTTCTTCCGCATACTTGAGTGCGGTTTCCCGCTCTCGCTGCATTCTTTTTTTAAAATTATCCTGCTCCGCCGCCATGCGCAGCAGCTTGTCCTCCAGCTCCAGATTCCTTTCCAAGGCTTTTGCCAACAGAACGGAGACATCTTCCGCCTCGGCCTGGTCTTTCCCAGAGCTGTCCTGCTCAAGGCCTTCTTCTGTTTTTTCTTCTTGCTCAGCCACCCGTCTCTCCTTTCCAGCGCAACAAACCCTTTGGGGATGTGCAAATAGAACTCTATCCCATTACAATAACTTGATTTTTCCAAACAATTTCAGGTTGGTGTCCAACAATAAGTATGCTCTTTTTCATTGTCAAGACAACAGGCTGGATTTGTCGATTGCCAAAAAAGTCGGCCCGACAACGCACATCTTGCGACAACTCTCTGTTTTTACGTAGTTATAACGCAACATTGTCCCGCATTTCAACTGCGGGATGATCCCACGCGTGAAAAAAATTTTAGACAATCACGAATTCACCGATAATGACAGTAGCCGCTATTCACCAATATCTTGCAACCCCAGGACCAAACAATGCGCCTCGGAATAGTTCTCCCCCTCTCTTTATGTGTCGTCTTACTTCCCCTGGCCAGCAGCGCGGATATGCTCCCGATCAAAAAGCTCCGGGCAGGACTGCCCCCCTATGCCGTGGCAGAAAAGATCGCCCGGCACAACGATCAGATTGTCGCCAGCAGGCCTGTAGATGAACCACTGCGGCTGCCAGGCACCCCGCACATGATCTGGCTGGCTGATTGCGATGCCCGAGTGCAGCCAACCCTGTTCTATCCTGATCCGGTTGACACGATCTATACGGTCCGAAATCCCGGCAATCAACTCGCGCTGTCCGCCGGTGCCATTGACTACGGGGTCAACGCGCTCCTCGCCCCGGTTCTGCTCATCACCGGCAATACCAACAGCGACAGCCTCCGGCTTTTCGCCAAAGGGTACAGCCACCTGGGACCTGATCTGCGTCATGATCTGGACGGACTGCGTATTCCCCTGGGGGAAAACATAGTAGCCGGTGGGGTTGGGGCACAGACCGAACCGATGCTGGTGGAAAGAAATGTTGATTTTCAGGTGGCCACAGCCCTGAAACGCTACGAGCAAAGAATAGAAAGCGGCAGGCTGGTGGTGATCGGGGCGGTGATCGACCTTAACAACCAGTACGGACGCGGACTCAATCGCCTAATCATCATCAACATCAATGGGGAAACCGAACCGGAAAGATTGCGGGCCATGCACCATCTCGTCAGGCTGGACAAACGCCTGCTTGGCCTGGTTGGCCGCAAACCATGGGAAGAGGCAAACCAGGAGGCCAAGCCCCCCATCACCCCGAACAGGCCAATGCACAAGAAACCCACCAAAAAGGGAAGCACCAGAAAAAAATAACGTCAAAAGCTTCCGCTGTGCAGATCTCCCCATGACCTCAACACAAAAAAACCCCCGGACGGGATTTCCGTCCGGGGGTTTTTAAAAACCAACCTAGATATTCAGCGCCTTAGCAGCCAAAAACCTTCTGCAACGGCGGAACGGTCTGTTTCTTACGGCTCATCATACCGTCGATCCACATGGAGTTGCCTGCAATCTTGCCGCCGAAGGCCTGCTCAATAACCGCAGGCTCATCGGAAACAACCAACAGATCGGTACCCTCTTTCACAACATCGGTGAGCATGAACAGTACGGAGTGACGGCCATCCTTCTTGAGATCCTCAAGGGCCTTGTACAGATCGGTGCGGATTGCGGCAACCTGATCAAGGGTGGCGAGCTCGAGCTGGCCGATACCAACCTTCTTGCCGTTCATGTCGAAATCCTTGTAGTCACGGAAAACGAGATCCTTCATGGGAATACCGTCGATGGAAGACTTAGCCTTCAGCATCTCCATGAAAAGCGCATCGGTGTCGGCAACGCCGGCGATGGTTTTCAGGGCGGCAACCGCAGCCTTGTCGGGAGCGGTGCAGGTGGGGGACTTGAAGTTCACGGTGTCGCTCAGGATAGCGGAGAGCATGGCGCCGGCAATATCCTTGGGCAGGGCAACATTGTTGTTCTTGAACATCTCGTACAGCACGGTGCAGGTGCAGCCAACCGGCTGGGCATTGAACACGATGGGATTGTTGGTGGTGATATCACCGATCTTGTGGTGATCAACAATGGCAACAACCTCGGCATCCTTGATGTTTGCCGGAGCCTGACCGATATCGCTGAAATCGACCAAGGCAACCTTCTTGCCCGCAGCGTCCATCATGGTCTGGGGAGCAGCGAGGCCGAAGTTTTTGAGAACGGTAACGCTCTCGGGGTTCAGCTTGTCTGCCTCAATCTGCATGCAGGCAATGGCGTCAGTGCCGGTTGCCTTCAGATAATGGGCGTAAGCAATGGCAGCGGCAACGGAATCGGTATCGGGATTTGAATGGCCAACAACACAAACAGACATGGTGATCCTCCTTAAAATTTTTTA
>JBAZCG010000127.1:0-3609 GCA_041671085.1 Desulfurivibrionaceae bacterium
GATCCATGTTACTGGCCCGGATGGCCACTTGAAAATCCCCCATCTGCGGCCGGGTCAAAATCCCCCAGCGACAGAGCGTAACTTTTACTCTATTTCCTGAGAATCAACAATCTTATTCTCTTCTTCATTCCTCATTTTCCTTTTTCTCTTTTCTTTGAGAAAGTCGGGTGGCCGCTTCCTTGAGCCGATAGCTTTTGCCCTCAAACTTCAGCAGATGACCATGATGAAGGAGCCGATCAAGAATTGCCGATGAGGCGGCGTTATCTTTCAGCAAAAGCCCCCAATCTTCTAAGGGCCGGTTTGAGGTAAGGAGGGTACTTTTTCTTGTCGAATAGCGTTCGATAATTATGTCGAGCAAATAATCGGCGGCATCCTCAGGCATCTTTTTTCGGAGGAACAAATCGTCTATGATCAAGAGGTCCGCCTCAGCAAATGTTTTGAACAGCCGTTTTTTGCTGCCGGTCTGGTTTGCCTCGAAGGCGTCTTCGAAGAACACATGCGCTTCCCGGTAGACTACCTTATGGCAAGATTGAATCGCCGCGTGTGCAATGGTTTTGGCGATGTGACTTTTGCCTGTACCGGGAGAGCCGATTAAAAGAACATCATTACCGTCTTGGACAAACTTTGCTGTTACCAGCTCATATATCTCTTTTTTGGGCAGTTTGGGATTAAAGCTCCAGTCAAAATCGCTCAATGTTTTTAGCTCCTTGAGGCTGGACGCCTTAAAATGCCGCTGCCTGAGACGGGAAAAGCGGTAATCCAGCTCGTCCTGCAACAGCGCGGCATAGGCCTCTATAAATGGGGTGTTCCCCTGGTTAGCCTGCAGGGTACGGCTTTCCAGGGTGGCCAGCATCCCGTAGAGTCGCAGCGCTTTCAATTGCTTTTCAATTTCCACCATTGACATGCTCATACTGAAATCCTCCTTTTGCTTTTTCATATACCCCAAGGGGCAGAAACCTTTTTAGATCATTCCTTGTTTTGTCAGCCATTTGATCTGGATGACGGACAGATCATTCAAGGGAGATTGCGCCTTACCCGGTGGCCGCTCCGGCAGATACCCACAACTCAGGTATTGACAGCTGCCTTTGGAAACACCTTGCTGTTTTGCGGGTTCAGGCCGTAAATCAACACTGATGGGTTTGTTTTCCGGATTGCTTTTTACAGCCACGGTTGGCTCTTGTTCTGTCGGCCATTGCTCCCGCGATAGTATAACATCCTGCTGCTTATCGGCCTTGGCCGCATATTGATCGAAAAACTCGCCATAGTCTGTTGCCGGCCGAATCAACTCATGCTCCTGCCTGACTACTCTGGCAGCATCAACACTCTTTTGGGATTCTTTTGTTTTCTTGATATCAACCAGCCGGCAAAAGGCCTTGTAGCTACGTAAGCCCATCTCAATGGCCTCATTGGCCGTCTGCTCAATATGGCAGGTTTCATATCGTCGAGCCAGGTTCACTATCCCCTGCATCCGCCGCTGACCGATTCGGCCTTGTTCCTCAAATAACAGATCACACAACCTCCTGGTGTTGGGACCGATACTCTTGGCCTTGCTTAACAGATAATCGGTCTGCCGGGAGGGATTGAAAATACGATCTTCCGGATTCATTTTCACCTCGCCGGCACGATGGCTTTTGTGGTGGGTGCGTATTTTTTCCATGCTGCGGGGGTTGATGATCTCAATCTCGTCGGCATAAATCCGCACAATCACTTCCTGATGCAATGGCGCCGGCAGTGCCGAGTAATAGGATTGCCCAACCTGGATAGTTCCATCGTCCGATACTTTGCGTGTCTCCTGGCGAAAATACTGAAATCCGATCAATGGCAATGGGATCAAAAAGGGCTTCTCTTTCTGAAACATCTCCTCCACCTGACGCTTCATTCGACCATGAATCCGCGTTGCTGCCCACTTCTCTTCCCAGTGGATCAACCAGTTGTTTTGCTCATCAATCCCTTCAAATACTCGCCCCTTCAATGCCGTGTTCTGGGTATGTTGGATGGCATTTTCGACGGTTCCCTTCCGATCAGGATCTCTCACCCGTGCCGGATCTGCCGTCACTCCATAGTGGGTCAACACCGCCATATAGAGGGGATTTAACTCCGGCTCATAAATGTCAGGCGTAATGACCCCTTCCTTGAGATTGTCCAAAACCACATATTGGGGGCAGCCACCAAAATACCGGAAGGCGTCCTCATGGAGCCTTGCCCATGCCTCCTGGCTCGACTTCCAGATCACTTTGCGGAACGAACGCCCGGAATACTTCAACGTCATCACAAATAACCGGGGGCGTAAGTACTTGCCTTTCTCGCCCAAAGTCTTTGCACCTTTACCATAATCGACCTGAGCCTCTTCTCCAGGTAAAAACTCCAGCCGATCATATTGCTCAGGGTCTTTTCGCTTCAAGCCCCGCACAAAACGCTTTACACTGTTATACTTGTGGGTAAAACTGAATCGCTCCACCAGATCCTGATAAATAGCCATCGCATTGCGGCCCAGTCTTATCTGATCTTCTATCCATGGCCGGTGGGGCTCACATGCAGATCGGGCATGAAAAGGAATCGGGCCTTCCTTCCCGAAATTACCCGGTGGCCGGGGTGGGGGATTTTGAACCTCTCCCTCATTCAAGCCGGTGGCCACTATACCCTCGACTAGAAATCCTGAATCGGTACTCTCCGCAGACGATGCTACATTTATCTGGCGACCATACTTGCGAATGGTTTTGCGGTCAATCTTGGCTTTGCGACTGATTTCACGCTGACTTATCTCGTTCTTGAGCAAGATTATCAGCGTTGCTTTTTTAGCAGCATTCAAAACGTTCATCCTTTCTTCCTCCCATGGTCATGTAAAAAATGACTCATGGGCGAATACACGCTCTGTCGCTGCTAAGCACAAAATACTTAACTCTTGCTCAATTTATGATGGGCAGGTGGGGGATTTTCAAGTGGCCACAGGTGGGGGATTTTGGGTGGCCGTCCGGGGATAGTTCCATTTTGCCTCCTGAGGGTGAAAATACGCAGACTCCTGCGCTTTTTGGTAATAATGGACAGGACGCACCAATCCCATGAAATGCATCCTGTCCATTGAAGTAAGGTTATGAAAGGAGATACTGGGATTGATTAAGCGGCTTGCTGAAGGGTTTTGATGAATGTCGAAGCATCTGCGGAAGTAAGATTTTCCATGGGCATACTGAAACTATTCTGGGCCATGGTTTCCAACTCTTCGACAGATATTCCTCTCCTTCTGGACAGATTGTAAATGGCGCTCTTCTGTGCTTCCGACATCATGGGAATCTTAGTCTTCCCGTTGCCATTCCCATTACCTGGTTTTGCAGTTTGTCCGCTCACCGCGGGGGCTTTAGGTGTTTTATCAGGTTTTTCTGCCGTTCCCTTATTTGCCGGCGCTTCCGCAGGAGGTAATACTTGCGTATCTGTCTGCACATCCGCTTCTACCGCAGATTGATTGGGTCCCGAATTATCATTTACTTGTTTCCCTCCCTCGTTGTTTGCTGCTTGAGCTGCCGGCACCTGTGCCTGTTTTGGAGTGAACTTTTTAAGATTGTCTTTCTTGACAGGTTGAGGCTCCATGTTATCCATGGTATCGGCACCAATGAC
>JBAZCG010000128.1:0-3547 GCA_041671085.1 Desulfurivibrionaceae bacterium
CCCCAGCGATGATCGTAAAACAGCTGACCGTGGGCTCCATGGCTGTGTGCTGCTACGTGGTGGGCTGCGAGGAAACAAAGAAGTGCTGTATCATTGATCCCGGCGGCAACGAGGAGAAGATTCTCGCTCTGTGTCGGGCCGAGGGGCTCAGCGTTGAGGCGATACTCTGCACCCACGGCCATCCGGATCACGTCTGCGGCAACGCCGTGATCCAGAAGGCCACCGGTGCGCCTATTGTCATGCATGCGGCAGATGCCGAGTTTTTTGCCAAACCGGAGGTTATTCAGTATTTTTCCATGCTCGGCCTTCCGGCTTCGCCGCCGGTGAACAGGACCGTCACCGATGGCGAGGAGATCGTCATCGGTACGCTCATTCTGACGGTTCTTCACACCCCTGGGCATACACCGGGCGGAATCTGTCTTTATATCGCCCCCCATCTTTTCACCGGAGATACCCTATTTGTCGAGGGGCTGGGGCGCACCGATTTTCCCGGCGGCGACACCAATCAGATGCTCGCAGCCATCAAGGAGAAAATCTTGAGCCTGCCCGCCGAGACCGTGGTTTGGCCGGGTCATGGCTATGGCGGGGCCAGATCCACTGTGGGCGAGGAAGCCCGCAATAACCCGTATCTGCAAGGGAACTGGTAGCAGATGCGGGAGATTGTTCTCGGCACGGCCGGTCATGTGGACCACGGCAAGACCAGTCTGGTCAAGGCCCTTACCGGCATTGACACCGACCGGCTGAAAGAAGAGAAGAAGCGGGGCATCACCATCGAGCTTGGCTTTGCCTTTCTTGATTTGCCCTGCGGCCATCGTCTCGGCATCATCGACGTTCCCGGCCACGAACGTTTTGTGAAAAACATGGTGGCCGGCGCCACCGGCATCGATCTTCTAGCCTTTGTCATCGCGGCGGACGAGGGGATTATGCCCCAGACCAGGGAGCATTTCGAGATCTGCCGCCTGTTGGGGGTGAAGCGAGGCCTGGTCATTCTCACCAAGAAGGACATGGTGGATGCGGAGTGGCTGGCGCTGGTGCAGGAGGATGTGCGTCAGTTCCTGGCCGGCAGCTTTCTTGAAGGCGCGCCCATGCTTGCGGTTTCCTCCACAACCGGCGAGGGGTTGACCGAGGTCCGCGAGGCCCTTGATGCCCTGGTGCGGACCAGTGAGTTTTCCGAGGCCCATGGCCCGTTTCGCCTGCCGGTGGACCGGGTTTTCAGCATGAAGGGTTTCGGCGTGGTGGTCACCGGCACCTCCATCTCGGGCCGAATCGCGGTGGGCGAGGACATCACCGTCTATCCCCAGAATCATACCGCCAAGATCCGCGGCATCCAGGTGCATGGCCAGGATGTGGAGCTGGTCGAAGCGGGCAAGCGCACCGCCATCAACATCCAGGGCCTGGACACGGAGATGATCGCCCGGGGAAACATGCTCGCCACCCCAGGCACCCTCGCACCCTCCTATCTGCTGGATGCCGATTTCTTCTATCTTTCCGGTAACGCCAAACCCCTCAAGAATCGAAGCAGGGTTCGGGTGCACATCGGCACCGCCGAGATCATGGGGCGCATCGTCCTGTTGGAGGATGAGGAGCTTTCCCCCGGCAACCGGGCCAACGTGCAGATTTTGCTGGAGGAGCCATTCGGCGCCTGGCCCGGGGACCGTTATGTGGTGCGGAGCTATTCGCCCGTGGCCACCATCGGCGGCGGCGCGATCTGGAACGGTTCTCCGCCCAAGCGGCGGCGCTTTAAGGAGGCGAATAGCCAGGTCTTTGCCCTGTATCAGGAGGGTGTGAGCGAGGATATCTCCCTCTTGCACCTCCGCGAGGCCGGGGTTGCCGGGCTCACCTTCGAGGCGCTCTGCGTGAAGATGGGTCAGTTCGGTAAGCGTTTTCGGAAATTGCTGGATGGCCCCATCTCCAGCAGAAAGATCATCATGGTGGATTCGGACCGCCAGCGCATGGTGGCATCGGAAATTTTCGAGGCCATGGGCGTATCGCTCCAGAAGATTCTGGCGGATTTTCACCGGGATAATTCGATGAAGCCGGGCCTCTCCAAGGAGGAACTGCGTTCCAGGCTGCATGGCGATTTGGATCAGCGATTTTTTCAGTTGTTGCTCAATACTCTGGGCAAACAAGGGGTAATTGTTGTTGATGAATCGGTGGTCAGGCTGGCCGGCCATCAGGTTTCCCTCAAGGCAGATGCCCAGAGCGTCCGGATGGAAATGGAGGTCTTTTACGGTGAGGCAGGACTGACGCCGCCCACTGTGCGGGAGGTTCAGGAACGATTTGCCAAGTATCCTGCACCTCTGGTGCGTGAGGTTCTTGAGCTTCTGGTCCGAGAGCAGGCGCTGGTCAAGATCAGCGAGGACCTCTATTTTCCGGGTCGGGCCATCAAGGATCTACAGGAACAGCTGGTGGCCTTCATCAAAAAAGAAGGGGAGATCGATGCGCCACGCTTTAAAAATCTCACCGGCCTGACTAGGAAATTTTCTATCCCCCTGCTGGAGTATTTTGATAAAATCAAGGTGACTATCCGGGTTGGCGATCGGCGGCTGTTGCGGGAGCGGATTACGTGAATAGTTTTTTCCCGGAGGCACCGACATCGGTACGATAACCGGCAATACGAGCGGCCTGAAAACCGCGCAGCTGAAAGGGCTTGAGCGCATTGCCGGACGCCGGGTTAACCCGGATATGGTCATTAGCCCGGAATTGGCAAAAGAGCTGTGCGCGGTTGCCTTTGAGCTCGGGCGTCAGGTTGGGGTCTTGCTTAGCCGGTCCGGGCAGGTCGAGGCGGTCATGGTTGGGGATCATCGTTCCATCATGATTCCGGCCATGAAGCAGTTTCGGGCCTCGGGCGGGCGACTCAAGGGCTTGCGTTGTGTGCATACCCATCTTGCCGGCGAGGGTATCAGCGAAGACGATCTGATGGATCTGCTCTTCCTGCGGCTGGATATGATGACTGTGGTGAAGATGGAGCAGGGGGTTGTCGCCCGCCTCTATTCCGCCCATCTGGTGCCCCAGGCGGTGGAGGGGAAGAACTGGGTCTTACTGCCTCCGGAGGCTCCCAGTCAACAACCCCGCTCTTGCCGGGAACTCATTGCCGCGCTTGAGGAGGAGTTTGCCAAGGCCCGTCCGGTGCGGGAGATTGATGCGGGCCGGGATCGGGCGATTCTCATCAGTGTGACGCCGCTCTCCAAGGCCAAGGCCCAGGAGTCCATGGATGAGCTCAGCGAGTTGGCCCGTTCCGCCGAGGTGATCGTTCTCGACACCGTGGTGCAGCGGCGGGAAAAGATCAATCCTCGCTTGATCCTGGGTAAGGGCAAGCTCGGCGAGATCATGCTGACCGCGCTGAGGCTCAACGCCAATCTGCTGATCTTTGACCAGGAGCTGAATCCTTCCCAGGTGCGGTCCATAACCGACCACACCGAACTGAGGGTCATCGACCGGACCCAGCTGATTCTTGATATTTTTGCCAGACGGGCCTTGAGCCGGGAGGGCAAGCTACAGATCGAGATGGCCCAGCTCAAATACATGCTGCCCAGGTTGACTACCC
>JBAZCG010000129.1:0-3372 GCA_041671085.1 Desulfurivibrionaceae bacterium
CGAGGAGCATTACAACCTGATCTCGGCCCTGCACAAAAGCCTGCGGGACAGCGATCCGGATGGCGCTCTGTACTGGCTGTGCCGGATGCTCGCCGCCGGGGAGGAACCCTTGTACGTGCTCCGCCGCCTGATTCGTTTCGCCTCGGAAGACATCGGCAATGCGGACCCGCAGGCCCTCACGGTTGCCATCAACGCCAGAAACTCGTATCAGACCCTGGGCAGCCCGGAGGGTGAACTGGCCCTGGCCCAGGCCGTCACCTATCTTGCCACCGCCCCCAAGAGCAATGCCGTGTATGCGGCATATAATGCGGTCATGCAGGACATCAGAAAGACAGGAAGTCTCCCCGTGCCTCACCATATTCGGAACGCGCCGACCGCGCTGATGAAGGATCTTGGCTACGGAAAAGGATACCAATATGCCCACGATGATCCCCATGCCCTGGTGGATCAACACCATCTTCCTGAACAGCTCGAAGGAGCCGTCTATTACCAGCCCTCAAACCGCGGCTATGAGGCGGTCATCAAAGACCGGCTCGAAAAATGGCGACAGCTGCTGCGGGATCGAAAAAAACAACCAACCTGACCCTCTTTCCGGCAACTACCAGCTCAGGAGCACATGACCACCATGAACAAACAGGCCGCCTTTCTACTGCTTTCCTTTCTTGCCCTGTTCAGCATAACCGCACCCGCATCAGAGGCTGCGACAAAACAGACGGACAACCCCGGCCAGCACACAGGGGCGCAGCGCGACCTGACCATCTTTTTTTCCAATGATGTGCGAGGAGAAACGGAACCCTGCGGCTGAAAAAGCAATCAATTGGGCGGTCTGCCCAAGAAAGCGCAGCAACTTGAAGCCGTACGAGGGAAGAAATCCGCAGTGCTTGCCCTTGACAGCGGTGCCTTGCTTTTCAAGGATGAAAAATTGCCGCCGGATCAGCGCGAACAGCTCGCCGTTACAGCACAAGGAATTATCGCGGCATACAGCCGGATGTCCTTTGCCGCCGTTGGCGTTGCAAGGCAGGATCTCGCGGCAGGCCTCCCCTTCCTCCTCGCTGTCCAGAAAAAATCGAACTTCCCCTGGCTGAGCGCCAATCTGCTCAGCCGCACCGAGCGCAAGCCCTGGTTCAAACCGCACACCCTGATCACGGCTGGAGGTATGCGCATCGCGGTCATCGGCCTCACCGGCCAAGGGCCAGACTCTATTCTGACGGAAAAAGACAATGCAGTCATTGCCCCATGGGAAGAGGTGCTGCCCAAAGAAATCTCCCAACTGCGAGGCCGGGCCGATATGACCATTCTGCTTTCCAGCTTTCCTGCGGCAATAAACCGGAAAATCGCGGAGGCCCATCCAGAGATCCACTTGATTCTGCAAGGAGGGAACACCCAGGGAAACATCCCCCCGGAACGGGTTAACAACACCCTGATCACCCAGGTAGAAGCCCAAGGCAAATCAGTGGGTATTCTGGAGGTGCACTGGAACAAACAGGGCAAGAAATGGGAAGATCCCGGCTCCGAAAATCTGTTGGCAGACAAGAAAAACGAAATAGACCGCCTGGGATGGCAGATCAACCGTTATCATCGACAAGGCGACCCAGAACAGATATTCAAGGACCAGCCCCAAGTTCTTGACGCCTATAAGGACATGCTTGCAAGGCGGCACCTACTGGAAGAGGAGATTGCTCGTCTCACCGCTAAGCAGAACGTGCAGGCTGGGAGCCGCCAACAATTCTCCTCGTACCACAACCAATTTGAGGCCATGCGTAAGGACCTTCCAGACAACCCGGCAGTCCGGGCCATTGTCGATGCAACCACCAGCGAGGTAAACCGGATCGGCAAGGCTGCGGTAAAGGCGAGAATTTCAGGGATTACCGGCCAGACCCAAGAAGGGGCTACGGGGAATTACACCGGCAGCACCGCCTGCACCAGCTGTCATGCCCCCCAGTTTGCGAAATGGCGCGGCACCCAACATGCCACGGCCTATGACACCTTGGAGGTAAAGGGCCAGCAGTTCAATGTGCAGTGCCTACCCTGCCACATCACCGGACCTGCCGCCCAAACAGGACAGGAAATGCTCGCCCTTGCCCATGATCTGCGCCAGGTCGGCTGCGAATCCTGCCATGGCCCGGCCCGCGCCCACACCCTTCAGCCAGCGGCCGCCAAAGCTGGCCAGCCGACCATGGCCACCTGCCAGCGCTGCCACACCGGCGAGCATGACGACAGATTCAACTTTGCCGAGGCTCTCTCCCGTCTTCGCTGCGGCTCCAACTGATCACCGAGCATAAAAAAAGGCCAGGGGACTGTGTCCCCTGGCCGAAAATCAGTGCACCCCGCGGTGGTTACTTCACTTCTTCAAAATCCGCGTCCACCACATCGTCGTCATCCTTTTTTGCCCCACTGGCCTGTCCAGCGCCACCTTCAGCGCCTTCGCCTGCCTTGTCCTTGGTGGCCTGGGCATACATCATCTCCGCCAACTTGTGGGAGGCCTGGGTCAAGGACTCAAGCCCCTTCTTGATCGCCTCCACCTCCTCGGACTCCATGAGCTTCTTGAGGCTGTCGATCTCGACCTGCACCTTACCCTTGGTCTCGCTGTCAACCTTGTCGCCCAGATCCTTCATGCTCTTTTCCGTGGCATAGATCATGGAATCGGCCTGATTCTTGGTTTCGACCAGCTCCTTGCGCTTGCGGTCCTCGTCAGCATGGGCCTCGGCGTCCTTCTGCATCCGCTTGATCTCTTCCTCGGAAAGGCCGCTGGAGGCGGTGATCCGGATGGATTGCTCCTTGCCGGTGCCCATATCCTTGGCAGAAACATGGAGAATGCCGTTGGCGTCCAGATCAAAGGTGACCTCGATCTGCGGCACCCCGCGCGGGGCCGGGGGAAGATCGGTCAGCTCGAAGCGGCCGATGGTCTTGTTATTTGCCGCCATCTCGCGCTCACCTTGGAGCACATGGATGGAAACCGCGGGCTGGCTGTCCGCCGCAGTGGAGAAAACCTGGCTCTTCTTGGTGGGGATGGTGGTGTTCTTCTCGATGAGCTTGGTCATCACCCCGCCCAGGGTCTCGATGCCGAGGGACAGCGGGGTAACGTCGAGGAGCAACACATCCTTAACATCGCCCTTGAGCACCCCGCCCTGCACCGCAGCGCCGATGGCCACAACCTCGTCGGGGTTCACACCCTTATGGGGGTCCTTGCCGAAGATCTCCTTGACCTTTTCCTGCACCTTGGGCATCCGGGTCATGCCGCCGACCAGGATAACCTCGTCGATATCCGCGGCGCTGATTCCCGCATCCTTCAAGGCAATCTGGCACGGCTTGACCGTACGCTCGATCAGATCCTCCACCAGGCTTTCCAGCTTGGCGCGGGAGAGCTTCATC
>JBAZCG010000130.1:0-3303 GCA_041671085.1 Desulfurivibrionaceae bacterium
GCAGAGGAGGTTGCTTGGCTATGACCCAACCAGATTTGCGCGTCACCATCGGCGGCCTCGTTTTCAAAAATCCCGTGCTCACCGCCTCAGGCACCTTTGGCTATGGCAAGGAATTTGCCCCCTATGTCAATCTGCATCACCTGGGAGGAGTGGTGGTCAAGGGGATTTCACTGGCCCCGCGCCGGGGAAATCCTCCACCCCGCATCGTGGAAACGGCTGGCGGCATGCTCAACGCCATCGGCCTTGAAAACGTAGGGCTTGATCGCTTTATTACCGAAAAAATGCCCTATCTGCGGGGGATCGGCACCAGGGTCATCGTCAATATCCTGGGAGACAGTCTGGAAGAGTATCAAACTCTAGGCCAACGGCTCAGTGAGATTGAGGGGATCAGCGCCTTGGAGGTCAATATCTCCTGCCCCAATGTGAAAAAAGGCGGGGTGGCCTTTGGCACCGACCCCACAATGGCCGAGGCCGTCACCCGTGCGGTGTGTGCGCACAGCACCCTGCCGGTGATTGTCAAACTCTCTCCCAACGTCACCGACATCACCCAGATCGCCAGGGCCGTGGAGGCAGGCGGGGCGCAGGCTGTTTCCCTGATCAACACCCTGATGGGCATGGCCATTGATGTCAAAAGCCGAAAACCGCGGCTGGCCAATATCGTGGGGGGGTTGTCCGGCCCGGCGATCAAGCCCGTCGCCCTGCGCATGGTCTGGCAGGTAGCCCAGGCGGTGAAGATTCCGGTGATCGGCATCGGCGGAATCACCACGACGGAGGATGCCCTGGAATTTCTCCTGGCAGGCGCCACAGCCATCGAGGTTGGAACCGCGAACTTCATCAATCCCCGCGCCAGCCAGGAAATCGTCGAAGGCCTAGCCCGTTATGTAACGGACAACAGGCTTAACGGGATCAGCGAGGTCATTGGCGGGCTTATTCTGCCCTGAGCGTATTTCATTCCCGGACCGAAAAAGATTCATCTGGGTATTTGAGGGAATGCCGCAGAAAAGCAGTAGCCGGATTCAATGACCATATTTTTAAAAGCGTGCTAGAGAAAAAACACCGTGTGCCGTTGACGTTGGTGCCCGGCGACGCTCTCCTGTTCCTGGAAAAAACAGACATACCCCCCCTGGGATGACTTGCCTTCGTCCTGGCCTTCCGCCAACCCCACGACCTTGAGCAACGCTCCGGAAAACCGGGCAAAGATCCCCCGCTTGAAAAATTCGTTCCTGGTCAGGCGGGTATAATGCGGTGGCTGGCCTTCCGGCAGATGGTGCCAGAGATAATCCCTGATCTCCTTGGATGGCTCTGCGGCAAGACAGGGCGGCATAATCCTCTGTCCGCTCACCAGCCAATCGAACCGAAGCAGCTCGTAAAACAGCTCCCTGTCCTTCCGTGTCTGAGCCAGGTTGGCCAGCATTCTGATCATGAGTTCCTGGGTTTTCGCGCAGGCGAAAAAATCTGCTGCCTGGCAGATGGTGAGCAGTTGCGTAAAAAAGACAAAGGGCTCTTCTTCGTTTTTCCTGATGTAATCAAAGGTGTTACGAAAAAAACGGTTGTTATAAAAGGCCTCAAGGCACTCGCCCAGCCAGTACAGGCGCCGCAGGGTCGCATGGTCCAGCCAGCGGGTCGCCAGCACCGAATACGGCGGCGTAGCCGAACTGACAAGACCGAGCTCACCCGCCGCCCTACTAATCGCAGTACCCGGAAGAACCTTCAACAACCCCATTTGGAGATGGTGGGGCGCCATGGCGATTGCCTCGTTCAGCGAGGTCCGGAAGGTTGCTTCGGTTTCGCAAGGAAGCCCGAGAATCAGGTCAAGATGCAGATGGATGTTGCCCAACGCCACCAACCGTCGGATGTTTTCCCCGGCCTTGGCCAGATCCATTCGGCGGTTTACCGCGTCCAGGGTCGCCGGATTGGTAGACTGCAGGCCAATCTCAAACTGAAATCGGCCCAGGGGGACCTGAGCCAGGAAGACCAACATCTCTTCGTTGAACAGATCCGGGGCAATCTCGAAATGAAAGAGCGTCTCCCCCGGTTGGGCAAGGAGATAGCGCCAGACAGCCAGAGAACGCTCGGGCAGGGCATTGAAGGTCCGGTCCACGAAGCGGATGATTTTCGGGTCATGGGCAAGAATTACTGCCAGCTCCTGTTGCACCTCGGCCAGCTCCCGGTAACGCACCCCGTGCCCTACCGAGGAGAGACAGTAGCTACAGGAAAAAGGGCAGCCACGGGAAGATTCGTAATAGATATTGCGGTTTTCAAGATGCGCCGCAAAATCGGATTCCTGATACGGCATGGCAAACGGTGGGGAGCTGGCCCCCTGGTACTCAGCCTGAAGCGTTCCCGCCACCAGATCGCGGAAGAAATCATCGCCCAAGCCCTCAACCTCGCCCCGGACAACGGTGCAGCCATCAGACAGGCTTTCCGACGCCATGAAGGTTGCCTCCGGCCCACCCAGGATGATCGGCACCTCGGGCATAATCCGCCGCAAATCGGCAACGAGCCGCATGGTATAGTCGGCATTCCAGATGTACACGGAAAAACAAAGGGCCTCCGGCTGGTCACAGGTGATGCGGATCAGGGTCTCGTAATAGGGATCATTGATGGTGAACTGGCGCAGCACCAGGCAGCTTTCCGGCATGGCCTGCGCCAGAGCGTTGCGCACATGGAACAGGGCCGGGCAGGAATGGGAGTAACGAGCATTGAGGGTGATAAGGCTGATTTGCATTGTCTCACCTGCCGGGAACGGTTAGAGTAAACTGAATAAACGTTGATATACTAACGCGTTTTTGCGTTCCCGTCACTTGCCCGATTTTTCCCCTTATCCTTTAACCTTACGCCGCCCATCATGCTCCCCTATCCCCAGATCGACCCTGTTCTCATCCACCTTGGCCCCCTTCAAGTCCGCTGGTACGGCCTCATGTATGTCCTGGGCTTTATCGCCTCCTATCTGCTGGTCTGCCACCAGATCAAACGATATAACCTCACCGGGCTGGCCAAGCATTTTGAAAACCTCAACCTGGTGCTGATCATCAGCCTGGTGCTGGGCGCCCGTTTGGGCTATGTTTTGTTCTACAACCCCGCCTACTACCTGGAGAACCCCCAGGATATTCTGGCCACCTGGCAGGGCGGCATGTCCTTTCATGGAGCGCTTGTCGGCATGCTCATCGGCGGGCTGATCTTCTGCCGGGTCACAGGACTCCCCTTCTGGCAAAGTGCGGATGTCTATATCATCACCACCCCCATCGGTCTGGGACTGGGAAGAATCGGCAATTTCATCAACGGGGCACTATTTTGGCGTAT
>JBAZCG010000131.1:0-3167 GCA_041671085.1 Desulfurivibrionaceae bacterium
CCGATCTCCGGCACCCCCGGCAGGGCATCCTTGACTTGGCGGATATACCCGGCCATCTGCTCCCCGGTGACTTCCCGGCGGAGCAGGGCCTCGTTGCCCACCACCACCGCCCGGACGCTTTTCGGGTACCTTTTGGCCAGCTCGACCACCTTGTGCAGCTCCTGTTCGGTGACCTTCTCATCCACCGTCACCCAGGCGCCCAGCAGCACCTGCATCCCGTATTTTTCCGCATACTCTGGCAAGGCCTCAAGCCCGGCGACCGAATAGGTGCGGATGCAGGAGAAACGTTGGGAGAGAATGGCCAGGTCCGCGTCGATCCGGGCGTTTGAAATGGTCATGCCTTTGGCAAAATCAAAGGGGGATTGGTCCTTTTCAAAGGGCGCATAAGACACGCATTGCAGGGTGTGGTCCGCTGCCAGTTCCGCTTCCGGGATTAGGCGTGGCTGACCGACTCCATGCCAGAAGCCAAAGATCGCGGCCAGGGCCAGGCAGTAGGCAAGCGCGGTTCGCATAATTGTTTTCATAATCACCTGTTGGGTGGTGGGGTAAGAATTTCTCTCTTGTACCCTGCGTGGGGTTGACGGTCAACGACAAAGGCGGGTATGCGGGTAGGGGGTTAACTCAGGGGGGTGGCGGGTAGCCCCTGGCATTCCTGGGGGTTGTGGCGGTAGTGATCCGGGTTGCGAGGGTCCTGGTGGATGATGACATCGGCTTGGGGAAAGGTACCCATGATGGCGTGCTCTACCTCTTTTGCCACCCGGTGCGCCTCGGCAAGGGGTAGGGCCTGGTCAAGGTCTAGATGGAGCTGGATGTGCATGGTTTGTCCGGACTGCCGGGTGCGTAAATCGTGGAGGCCGAGCACGGTCGCATGGGTCAGGGCGATGTCACAGATGCGTTGGCGGGTTTCTTCCGGAAGTTCACGGTCCATGAGAACTTGCATGGCCTCTTGGCCGATCTGCCAGGCGCTGTAGAGGATGTAGCAGGCAATGGCCAGCGCCCCGAGCGGATCCAGCAGGGGCCAGCCCGAGGCGGCAAAAAACAGGGCGCCGATGGTGGCTGTATTGGTGAGCAGATCGGTTTTGTAATGGAGGGCGTCGGCGCGGATGGCGGAAGAATTGGTCTGTTTGATGACATAGCCCTGAAAGGCGAGGAGCGCCAGGGTGGCTCCAATGGCAAAGACCATGACCCATAGGCCGACATTGACCTCTTGCAGGGGTTGCGGGTGGTGCAACCGTTCGGCTGCGTGCATGAGCAGAAAGATGGCCGAACCGGCAATAAAGCAGGCTTGGCCGAGTCCGGCCAGGGATTCCGCCTTGCCGTGGCCGAACTGGTGATCCTCGTCCGCGGATTTGAGCGAATAGCGCACAGCCAGCAGGTTGATCAGCGAAGCGGCCGCGTCCATGAGTGAGTCTACCAGTGAGGCCATGACACTCATGGAGCCGGTCATGAACCAGGCTACGACCTTGACGGAAATGAGCACCACCGCCGTGGCCGTGGAGGCATAGGTCGCCAGTTTGAGCAGGGTGTCGGTATCGCGGGGCATGTCCGTTTTCATGAAAGGTTTTGATCCTTGGTTATGGTGACCACCCGGTGCGGGAAGGGGATGCTGATCTTTGCCCGGCCAAGCTCCTGGAAAACAGCCAGGTTCACGGCATGCATGGTTTGGATGTATAGTCGGGTGGGCACCCAGTAGCGGTAGCCGATGGCCACCGAGGAATCCCGGAAATCATCAATGCCGATCTGCGGCGCAGGTTCGCTTTTTATTTGGGGGAAACCGGCGATGGCCTGGGTGATGACGGCGATGGCTCGGGTGGGGGCGGCGTCGTAGCTGATGCCCACCGAGCTTTCCACAAGGCGGTACTCCCCGGAATTATGCAGAATCTCTCCGACAATATGCTTGTTGGGCACGGTGATTCTTACTCCGTCCTCAGTGAGCAGGATGGTGTGGGCAAGGGTAACCGTATCCACTACGCCGAATACCCCGGCCACCGTGATCGTATCGCCTACGACAAAGGTGCGGCCCAGGATGATGGCCAGCCCGGCCCCGTAGTTGGAGAGCGGCCCCTGGAGGGCATAGGTGGCGCCGAAGGCCGCGGCGCCGATGGCCGCGACGAACGGGGCTATGGTGATCCCAAACTTGCTTAGGGCAATGAGTACCGCAAAGGCGACCACCACGATTTTGGCAAGAGAGGATAAGAAGTGGCGCAGGGTGGCATCAATTTTTCGAGTTTCACAGAGCTTGGCCACCGCGGCTGCAACCCAGTTGCCAAGCAGGAACCCGGCAATGAGGATGATGATGGCCCCGACCACCTGAAAGCTGTAGTCCACCAGAAAGGTGATGGCTCTGTTGACGATACCGGGCAGTGATTCAATTTGTGGGTCCATGGATCGTTGCCTCACTCGGTTAGCGTATCTGTCACATAATAGCGGGATTGAGGAGGGCTGTCGAGGGGTTCACGCGGATGCGGATAAGTTTGCCGGTTGCTGGCGCGGGGGCTGTCAGTAGGGGCGTTGCCCGATCACATTTCCGGCTGGTGCGTAGTTACACACCCAAATCTGGGAGCTGTCGTTGCAGACGGTTTTGGCGCAGCCGATTTCTCTGGTGCCTGCCCAAACCATCTGAGTGTAATGGCCGCAGGTTTTTCCGGGTGGCGCGTTGCAGGTGTTGTCGGCTCGGGAGTACCAGGGTTCTTCGGTGGCCCAGCCGGCGACCACGGTTTTTTCCTTGATTGGCTGTGGTGTCAGGTTCCAGCGCCAAGTGTTCTTGCCCTTGCCTCTGGCGCCTGTTTTTTGAGCGCTGGCCCAGTAGAGATTTTCCCCAAGCGAGGCGGCATGACTGTGCTTCATTCCGCAGCCTGCTTTTTTGAGTTCGTTGGCCCAACCGGTTGCTTGCCTGGCAAGCGCATCAGACCAGCGCAACTCCGGAACCCCCACGCTGGCGCGCAGCGCATTGTGTTCTTCCAGTAGGCACATGGCGTCAACTGTATTGCTTTGGGCGGCGTATGACCTGGCAGGGGCAAGGCAGAGGAGGAATGCGGCGCTGATCAGCGCATACGCGGCCTGGTTACGGCGGGTTATCGTCTGTTGCTGTTGCATTGGCAGGTCTCGGTAATGGCAAGATTGAGGTTGTTGAAAAAATGCAGGGCTTCCGGGTCGGCCGGGGTTTT
>JBAZCG010000132.1:0-2934 GCA_041671085.1 Desulfurivibrionaceae bacterium
ACGCAGTTCTCCCTCCCCTCTGGGCAGTTCGCTGCTGATCTCTTTATTGCAGGCCGCCTCACCGGTTGCCAATACCCGCTTGAGGCCCTCCTCGATTTCCGCGGCAGCAGGGGCAGGCAACACCTCCCGGGGGCGCCTACCGAGGTGGTCCGCAACGCTGTGCCCGCTAATTTCGGCAAGGGTCTTGTTGATTCTGACATACCGGCATTCCCTGTCGAACAGGGCGAGCCCGGCCGGCGCTTCCACAAAAAAAGAATCCATGTTCACGGAGAGCAGGGAGCAACGATCCTCCAGCGCCTTAACCCGTTTTTTCAGTTCCGCATAGCTCGGCTTTCCTGCCATAAGGCGTCCTCACGTATCCAAGTTGGAAACTGTGGCGACCTATCCGATAACACCCGCAAAAAAAGTATCGGTGAAAAAAACCACGCTGTCAAGGCATGACAGGCAGAGGGATGATCCGAAAAGACAAGGAGTTAAAATCAGTTCTCCGCGCAACGCTTACCACCCCCTGCGTAATCCCCCCCGGTACAAATACGTATCTCCTCCTATATATTTTTTCTTCCGTCTCTCTCTACAATCAAAATATCAGCGAACAAAGCACAAGATCAGGCCACAGCCACTTTCGGGGAGGAGAACCAATGCATTCAAGCAATCAGCAGTATCTTCTTACCATGCGCCTTTTCGGGTTGTTCATCAAATGTCCCTTTCGCGAGGCAACCCAAGATTGCCCTTTTATTGATATCCGTAAGCTGGGCAGCCTGGAGCTGAAATTCCAACTGGCCGAGCAGATGGCCGGCCACCCCAGCTGCCGGGAGAATGTCCGCAAGACCCATGAAGCATGCTACCGGAATCGGCTGCAACAGGTGATCAAGGCCTGCCGGGGGATATCGGCCGTCCCGGCAGCAACACAGCAGGCGAACTCCCCATTATACCATCAAACAGCCGTGGCCCGTCCTTAAGGAGCGCGACCATGGCCTTTACCTTTTTTATGCGCGATCAGCCCACCCTGGAGCACGCAGCCGATCAGATGATCCCCTATGCCAGCGGCAGGAGCAAAATCAAGATTTGGGATGCGGGCTGCGCCAAGGGGCAGGAGACCTATACCCTGGCCATGATCCTGGCCGAACGGATGAACCGCTTCGGTTTTAAGAACGTGCGGATAGATGCCACTGATCATGACAGCGCCAACCGTTTCGGCGAGGTGGTCAGCGAGGCGGTCTATCACGGCGATGAGTTGAAACGTACGCCTGCCGGCCTGCTCGCCAAATATTTCGAACCTGCCGACAAACCAGGCCATTACCGTGTGAGGGATGAGCTGCGCAGCCGGGTGCGGTTCCGGTACCACGACCTGCTCTCGCTGACGCCGGCAGGGAATGATTACTGTTTGGTGGTTTGCAAAAACGTGCTCCTGCATTTCCAACCCGGTGAACGGGTGGAGGTGTTCAAGATATTTCACGGAGCCTTGGCGGCAGGCGGCTATCTGGCTACGGAAAACACCCAAAAGCTACCCGACGAGGTGGCTAACCTGTTCACCCGCGTGGCCCCGGACGCCCAAGTCTACAAAAAGATAGAAAACTAGAAGTTTGAAGATCAGACACTGAAGCAACAATGGAACACCGTTTTTGAGTAAGCAATTCATAAAGGAACAGAGCAGTAAGGAGGTGTCACACGGGGTGTTGTTTGACGATTACGTATTCAGCACCGCCTACTACTTCACCAAAAAGAGAGGGTGTAGCCATGTTCAAGACCATGAAACTAGGGCAAAAAATCATCTCCGGCTTCTGCCTGGTAACCGTTATTTCCGCAGCCATGGGTATCTTCAGCTACTACGGCATCAACCAGCTCATGGGCTTTCTGGAGGAGATCTCCGTGGTTCGTCTGCCGAGTATCCAGAATCTGCTGATCATCCAACAGGCACAGACTGCTATCAAGGCGGCAGAACGGACCTTGAACACTCCCGATCTACCGATGACCAGAGTCGAGCGTGAGTATAAGCATATCACCGACGAACTGGCAAAGGCGGAGCAAGCCTGGAAAATATATGAACCGCTTCCCCAGACTACGGAAGAAGCGGCACTCTGGAAAGAGTTCGTCCCGGCCTGGGGAGCATGGAAAAAAGACGCCCTGGAAACCATCCGCCTGAGCCAGTCTTACCGCGCCGGGAACGAAAGCGCGGCCTACAAACAAATGAGCCATCACATACTGGAGGTTTCAGGGGGAACCTTCCGTACTGTCGAAGCATTGCTGAACAAGATTGTGGATATCAACGATAAGGTCGCGGAAGAGACCAACTTGGCGGCCGATGCTCGAGCTGGATTGATCAAAAAGAGCATGATGGCCGTCGTCATTACGGTGATCGGGCTGGCTTTGGCAATCGGCTTTTATCTCAAGGGCAACATCGGCACCATCCTCAAGTCGCTGCTTGACGAGAGCAGTAGTCTGACCGAGGCGGCGGTAAAGGGACAACTGGCCACTCGCGGCAATGTGGAGAAAATCAACTTCGAATTCCGGGGAATCGTCGAGGGCATCAATCAAACCCTGGATGCGGTCATCGGGCCCCTTAACGTGGCCGCCGAGTATGTGGACCGCATCAGCAAGGGCGACATCCCCCCCAAAATCACCGAAAACTACAACGGCGATTTCAACGAGATCAAGAACAACCTCAACGGCTGCATCGACGCGGTGAACAGCCTGGTTGCCGACGCCAAGATGCTCTCCCTGGCGGCGGTGGAAGGTAACCTCGCCACCCGGGCCGATGCCTCCAAGCATCAAGGCGATTTCCAGAAGATCGTGGAAGGGGTCAACAAAACCCTGGATGCGGTCATCGGCCCCCTGAACGTGGCCGCCGAATATGTGGACCGCATCAGCAAGGGCGAGATCCCCCAAAAAATCACCGAAAACTACAGCGGAGACTTCAACGAGATCAAGAACAAC
>JBAZCG010000133.1:0-2833 GCA_041671085.1 Desulfurivibrionaceae bacterium
CCACCGACGGCCCTCCTGCACATTTGCGCATGGGTCAGGATGAGCGGATGGCCACCCCGGTTGCCTACATGGATTACCCGTTTGACGGGGTTTCCCTGGGCTATGCATACAACAACCTGGGCAGCCTCACCGATGCCCCCGGCCGGATTCGTTTCTGCTATGGCCGCGGTTTCGAGGCTGGTCCGCAGAAAGAGAATACTGGGATCAGCGATGTGGACTTTGCGGGGTTGAGCTGGGATGTCTACAGCAAGGGCAGCCGTTTTTTCAACATCCAATCATTTGGTGCCTTTAACCTCTTCAACGTGCCGGGCGACACCTACTTCCCCAACCCGCTTGAGAAGGCTCAGGCAGTCCAGGGTGTCGCGACCGGCAATCTCGCGTACGACCCGACATCAGGTCATTATCTGAGCACCGCCGATGGCTCTACCGTTTTGAACAACACCATGCTCGACCGGATAAACATGGGTAATATCTTCCAGACCGCTGCGGTGTACATGGATAAGTATAAGGACCTTAACTATTTTGGAACCGTTGGCTGGAGTCACACTGTTCCCAAAGCCACGGATGAGATGGGTATCACCCTGCTGGGCGATTTCTGGGCTGAACCAGAATCTAAGGACGGGTACAGCATCCTCATTGGTGGCCGGTATGATATTCCTAACACCAGCCTCAAGATCGGCGCAGAGTACAACCACGGGACCAAGAACTGGCTGGCCTTTGCTCCTGGCCATGATGATATGTATTCCAGCAAGATGGCAACCCGTGGTAATGTCTATGAAGTCTACGGCATCTACGACCTCCCTGCCGGCGAGGCCATCTCCAAGTACGGCAAGGCCTTTATCCGCTTGGGCTACCAGCATTATGACTACAACTACACCTACAGCGGCATGTGGCTCGGCACCCCGAACAAGGTCGAAGATATCAAGAACGATCCGCTCATGGCCCAGTTCTATCCCACCATCGAATCAATGGATCAGGTATACCTTACCTTTGAGGCGAGCTTCTAAAAAGAAAACCGCTTGGGATTATCCTCTATCCCAAGCGGTTTCAATGGCTGCCAATCTCTTTCAGCGAGAGCTCCCCGATCAGAAAAATCTCGAGCCATCCCACAAAGTGCTCCGGCTGATCGGTTACTCTACCCGTCCTCTCAGGCTCCATTCCTGAGAGGGCGGTTTTTTCTATCACACGAAAAACCTTTCCCCTGCTCAGGAAAGGGCGGCAATCGCCTTTTCCACCGCAGCACCGATCTGCCCTAGCCGCTCTGCGGAAAGTTCTTTGACCGGCACCGGATACACGAGGAGCCGGTCCATGATCGCCGCTGATTTCGGCAGGGCCTGGGCATCGTACACCACCCGTTTTTTGCCGCCCGGCTCCACAAAAGGCCAGCCTGATTTGGCAAGGCTGGCTCCGGCCAGGAGATGCTCCCACTTGGGATAGTAATGCCAGGTGTTTTCCGCAAAACAGATAGCCCCAGCCCCGTTTTCCGCCAGAGCCTTTTTCACCTTCTGGGTCTTGTCCTTGTCCGGCAGAAAAAAGGCGAGGAAGGAGGCGTTATCGCCTTTCTCGTCGAGGATGGTTCGGAAGGTCACCCCGGGCAGCTTGGCAACAAGAGCTTTCATACCCTTTTTGTTCTCCTGCTGGGCCGCGACGATCCCGTCGAGCTTTGCCAGCTGGGCCAGGCCGATGGCGCCCTGCAGCTCCATCATCCGATAGTTGGAACCGATGAAGCTGCGGCCCTCACCGCCTCGACCGCCGGGGTTGACCGCATGGTCATGGCCGTGGTCGTGGTACTCGCTCATGTCCCGCCAGAGCTTTTCATCGTTGGTGACGATCATCCCCCCTTCGCCGGTGGTCATGGTCTTGACCGGGTCGAAGGAGAAGGTGCCGCAAGCTCCAAAGGAACCAAGGCGTTTGCCGTTCAGACTGGCCCCGGCAGCCTGGGCCGTATCTTCGAGGACCGGAATTCCATGCCGGTCAGCAATACCCTTGATCTCCTCAATCCGGGCGGCAGCGCCCATCATGTGCACCGGGATAATCAGCTTGGTCTTGTCGGTGATCTTCTTTTCCAAATCCTCCGGGTCCATATTCAGGGTTTCATCCACCTCGGCAAAAACCGCGATGGCCCCGATATCGAGAATCGCCTCCCAGGTGGCGACAAAGGTGAAGCCCTGGGTGATGACCTCATCTCCCGGCCCTATGCCCAAGGCAGCCATACCCACCTTGAGCGCCGCGGTGCCGGAGGTGACGGCCTGGCCGTGTTTCACCCCGCAATAAGCGGCAAACTTCTCCTCAAAGGTACGAACCTTGTATATCCCCTTGCGCTGCTCGGGAAACTCGTAGCGGAACAGCACTCCGGTCTCCAGCACCTCCAGGATCTCTTTTTTCTCTTCTTCGCCAAATATCTCAAAACCGGGCATGATTCACTCCTCTATTTTCACCGCAGTTGCGTAACGCCTTGTACCTTCCAGCTAAACCCTATCCTTTATCAGCCCCACCCTTCCATGGCCGTTTCATAAACCCGGATCACATCCTCCAGACTGGGCTTGCGCGGATTGTTCTCCACCGGCCGAGTCACGGTGAGGGCGATCTTGGCCATCTCGGGGATCTTCTTGGCCGGGATCTTCAACTCGGCCAGACTTGCGGGGATACCGAGATCCTGATTCATCCGGTAGACAAATTCCACCCCGGCCTCGGCAGCCTCGCGCTCGGGCAAGCCATCGACCTTGGCGCCCATGACCTCGGCGAGCATGGCAAATCTGCCGGGATTGCCGATGAGGTTGTAGGCCATCACATAGGGGAGCAGCACCGCGTTGGCCAGCCCGTGCGGGATGCC
>JBAZCG010000134.1:0-2724 GCA_041671085.1 Desulfurivibrionaceae bacterium
CCAGCCGTTGGCCACGAGAATCCAGACCGCCGAGAGGTTTGAGCCCACGGCCACCATCCAGGTGGAAAAGAGGTGGAATCCCTTGGAAACCCGCTGCCAGCCGAAGAACATCACGGCAAAAAAGGTGGCCTCGATGAAGAAGGCGAAGATGCCCTCGATGGCCAGGGGGGCGCCGAAGATGTCCCCCACCATCCAGGAGTAGTTGGACCAGTTGGTGCCGAACTGGAACTCCAGAATGATGCCGGTGGCTATGCCGATGGCGAAGTTGATGCCGAAGAGGGTCATCCAGAATCTGGTCAGTTTTTTCCATTCCTCATTGCCGGTTTTGACGTAGATGGTCTCAAAAAAGGCGATGAGAAAGGACAGCCCCAGGGTCAACGGTACAAAAATCCAGTGATACATGGCGGTCAGGGCGAATTGTGCCCTGGCCCAGTCCACCGTGGTTAAAAGTTGCTCTCCCACAATACCCTCCTTGTGTGTGCTGGCGGCAAGAACAAGCGCCCGCCATGATTAAAATGCGGTGAAACAAGACAGACTTGCAAGCATCAACGGACTGACGGCGTTCTGATAAGGTTTTCCAGAACATGTCCGGCCCGGTCGCGCTCGGTGTTAAAATTGGTCGTAAGATAATTCGGGAAGAAAAAAAGCTTGAGAACGGCAAACAGGATGAACAGTTTTATGGCAATGATTTTCCACATGGTTCGGCCTACCACCATGGAGCGGAAGCCGTCTCGGTAAAAAAGATACAGCTGTTTTGGCAGTGCGTTCATGCGTGCCTTCCCCTCAGCGGACAAAAAGAACCCTATTACTCTGTTGTATATGGAGGACATTTGCCAGGTCAAATTATTTTTGGCCTTTGAGCGGATTGTGACCGCCAGTCTTGGGAAAAGGTGTCAGGCAGCAGACATCTTCGTCGGCCAGGGTGGCAAAATTCGCCTCTTGCAGGGTTTTACGGAGCTGCTGGTTGCCCTTGTTCCAGACCCGGTGTACGGTACAGACTGCGCTGTTCCGGCAGGATTCAGGCTGGCCCACACAATCGTTGAGGGATATCTCGCCGATAATCGCCTCAATGACCGCCAGGAGGGAAATCTCTGCCGGGTCGGCCAGCAGACGGTAGCCGCCGTTTGCGCCTTGCAGGATTTCAATGATCCCGGCCCGGGAGAGCTGCTGGGCGATCTTTGCCAGAAAGTGCGGCGGCACATCGGTGCGCACGGCGATTTCCTTTCTGCTGACCAACGCTCCTTTGCCGTGTCTGGCAAGGTGCAAAATGCATCGTATTCCATATTCTCCGGCGCGGGTAAGTCTCATGGTTATGGCCCCACATTAAATAGGATATATAAGATATATTTAGTCTTATATAGAATTTGCACTCTGGTTGTCAAGAAAAAATGTGGGAGCAGTGTGGAGAATTGGTTGGCGAGAAGTGCGGAATGGCGTATCCATCCTAATAACAAACAAGTACCACCCCGGCTTTGCCGGGGGACTCGCAAAGTTTGACAGTTCCGGGAATAAAAGGAAGTCTCGCAATTCTGAACCGTTCAAAGTTCAAGAAGAGGTTCCCATGTACGAAATCAAATCCTAAGCCATACGATGTGGGAATGAATGCAGGCATCACATCGTATGGATACCGAAGTATCGGAAGAAGACAATATTGGGAGCCATCCGGAAACATCTGGAAGAAATATTCCTGGAACTGGCAAGGCAAAAAGAGAGCAAGGTTCTGGAAGGGTATCTTATGTCCGACCACGTTCACATTTTGTTTTCCATCCCGCCCAAGTATTCGGTATTTCAGGTCGTTGGTTTTATCAAAGGCAAAAGTGCGATTCAGGTAGCCTGGAATTTTCAGGGACGAAAGAAGAATTTTGTAGGGCAGCACTTTTGGGCCAGAGGCTACTATGTCTCGACGGTTGGTAAGGACGAAGATGCCGTGCGAGAATATATCCAAAATCAGGAGAATGAAGATCAACGTCTTGATCAACTGAATTTGTTTGAATAGCCACCTTTAGGTGGCCCCAGGTTTTCAACCGCTTTGAGCGGTTCAGATTCTTTCAAGCCACCGGCTTCGCCGGTGGTAGCTGACTTTGAAGAAACGGGTGATCGTTAGCTTTTTTTCACGATCATATGTGTAATAGAAAGGAGTGCCGCCTAGGTTAAGGAAGTCCAGGGCTAGATGCGTGCGGAAGAAGAAGCCATGTTGTGCCCCGAGATGATGAAAAGCAGCCGCTTACCCTCCTTCGTTTTTGACACCGCCGTTTTTTGTTTAAAGAAACGGCGGTTTGGTATTTAGTATTTTCAGCCTATTTCATTAATGAAATTCGACAACTATACTTGTTGCCCGCACCACCAAAAAACCCCTTTTTCCCGCGCACGGAAAAAAGGGGTTTACTTGCAAGTAACCAGCGTGGGGTGGGGCTCTTACATCATGCCGCCCATGCCGCCCATTCCACCCATGCCGCCCATTCCGCCAGGCATGCCGCCACCAGCACCACCCTTATCTTCTTCGGGATGCTCGGCGATCATGCACTCGGTGGTCAGCAGCAGGCCGGAAACACTGGCTGCATTCTGCAAGGCAAAACGGGTTACCTTGGCAGGATCGATGACCCCTGCTTCAATCAGGTCTTCAAACTTCTCGGTATCGGCGTTGAAGCCCTTGGATCCCTTCATGTTCTTGACATGCTCCACAATCACCGAGCCTTCGAGGCCGGCGTTGTTGGCGATCTGACG